>QGSR01000193.1 GCA_003387805.1 Bacillota bacterium
CCGCCCGCCCAGCCGCACCGGCACGCGCTGGGGCGCGGGCCGCTCATGTCCCGTGAGCAGCCGCTCGACTTGGTCCGCCACCTCGTCGGGAGACTTGCCTGACACGTCCACCACGTAGTCGGCCAGCCCGTAGATGCGCTCGCGGCCGGCGTACAGGCGCTGCAGGTCGGCACGGGGGCGCGTCAGGAGAGGGCGCGGACGCTCCGCTTCGGCCGCGGCCCTCGACAAAAGCTCCTCCAGGTCGGCCCGCAGCCAGACCAGGGGGCCCGTCCGGCGCAGCAGCGACAAGCTGCCGCGATCCATGACGGTGCCGCCGCCGGCCGCGATGACTTGCCCGCCCTCGCGGCAAATCCGCCGGACCGCGTCGGCCTCCCGCCGGCGAAAGCCGCTTTCGCCTTCCGCGGCGAAAATGTCCGGGATCGACATGCCGGCGCGCGCTTCGATGACGGCGTCCACGTCCACGAACGGACGGGACAAGCGGGCCGCCAGCCGCTGCCCGACGGTGGTCTTGCCCGCGCCCATGAAGCCGATGAGCGTCACATTGTCTTCCATACGGACGAGGGGTTCAACACGGACGGGCGGATTCCTGCGACGGAAGGACGGTCAACGGCGGCTCACTGCCGGGCCTTTTGCCGCAGCTGCCAGTCGCGCTCATCCAGCAGGCCCTGGCGGACCAGCTCCCGCAGCACTTTGCGCTCCAGCCGGCGCATCATGCGGGTGGCGCCCAGTTCTTTGGCGCTCAGAGGATTGACCAGCACGGTGAAGGTGTTCATGCGGTTGCCGCCCAGCACGTCGGTGAACACCTGATCACCGATAACCGCCGTCTCGTCGGGCCTGGTGCCCAAAAGCCGCATGGCCCGGCGGAACGCGCGCCCGATGGGCTTGGCCGCGTTGGCGATGGCCGGGATGTTGAACTCCCGGGCAAAGTGGCGGACGCGCCTCGAGCGCGCGTTGGACGTGAGGCAGATCTTAAAGCCGCGGCCCAGCGCGTCCTCCACCCACCGCCGGGCCTCCTCGGTGGCGTGGGGGTTGCCGTATTCGATGAGCGTGTTGTCCAGATCGACGATGAGCCCGCGGATGCCGCGGGCTTTCAGGTCGTCCAGGTCCACGGCGAAGAGCGACTCGTAAACGGCGTCGGGAGCCAGAAAACGCAGCATCGGTTTCCTCCGTGTCTTCCACGCTGCCTGCGATTATACCACATCAGCCGTCGGCCAGCATCCGCTCCTGCAGCTTGTGGATGGCCCGCTTCTCGATGCGGGACACGTAGGACCGGGAGATGCCCAGAAGCTTCGAGATTTCCCGCTGCGTCTGCCTCACGCCGTCCAGCAGGCCGTAGCGCAGTTCCAAAATTTTCTTCTCCCGGCGGCTGAGGCCGGTCAGCGTCTCCCGCAGCCGCTGGCTTTCGATGCGCCGCTCCACCCGGTCCGCCACCATGTCCGCGTCGGTGCCCAAAATGTCCAGCAGCGTGATTTCATTGCCCTCTTTGTCCGCGCCGATGGGGTCGAAGAGGAGCACCTCGCCCCGGGTTTTCTTCGTGGCCCGCAGGTGCATCAAGATTTCGTTTTCGATGCACCGGGCCGCATAGGTGGCCAGACGGGTGTTCTTGCCGGGGTCGAAGGTGTTGATGGCCTTGATCAAGCCGATGGTCCCGATGGAGATGAGATCATCCGCGTCCTCGCCGGTGTTGTCGAACTTTTTCACGATGTGGGCCACCAGCCGCAAGTTGTGCTCCACCAACAGGTTGCGGGCGTCGGCGTCGCCGTCGGCCATGCGCTCCAAAAGGCGGGCTTCCTCGTCGGGCGGCAGCGGCTGCGGGAAGACGCTGTTGCTGATGTACGCCGCCGCGACGAGAAAGCCGTCCAGAAGCCACGCCGCCGCGGCCGCAATGAAAGGCGGGATCAAGCAGACGCACCTCCTGAGAATGAAAGACCCGCGTGCGCGGGTCCGGGCGCTTCGGCGCCGTTCTCAGGAAGTGTATGAAAAAGCCGGGCGGCGCGTGCCTGGACGCGCCGCCCGCATCCGGGCCGCCCGCGTCAGCGGTTCAGCTGCTGGCGGGCCCGCACGTGCTCGTTGAAGGTGCGGCTGAAAATGTGGGTGCCGTCGCCGCGGGCCACGAAGTAATACCATTCGGTCTCCGCGGGCTCCAGCACCGCTTCGATGGCGCTGAGGCCCGGGCTGCCGATGGGGCCGGGCGGCAGTCCCCGGTTGCGGTACGTGTTGTAGGGCGAGGGAATCTCCAGGTCCGCGTACAAAATCCGCGGGCGGTGCTCGTCAAACAAGTACGCAATGGTCGGATCCGCCTGCAGCGGCATATCGATGCGGAGACGGTTGATGAACACCGAGGCGATGATGGGCTGCTCCCGCTTGAGCAGCGCCTCCTTCTCCACGATGGAGGCCAGCGTCACCACTTCGTGCAGGTTCATGCCCAGGGGCGCAGCGCGCCCTTCCACTACGGGCAGGACCACCTCGACGAAGCGGTTCACCATGGTGCGGATGATTTGCTCTTCGGTCATGGACGGAGAGAACAAGTACGTGTCCGGGAACAAGTAGCCTTCCAGGGAAGGGACCGGCTTTTCAATGGGCGGCTGGTCGCCGTACACCAGCGACTCGTCGCCGGCGAGCATCAGGAACCGCTCCCGGTCCACCAGGCCTTTGGCCGCCAGCACGTCCGCGATTTGCCGCAGGTGGAGACCTTCCTGAATGGTCACCCGCTCCGCGTGAATGCGCCCGCGGCGCAGCGTCTCCATGACCGTCAGCAGTCCCATGTCGCTGCTGAGCAGGTAGTCGCCGGCCTGCAGCTGGGACTCGAAGCCGTACAGCCGGCTCACCAGCCGAAAGTGGCGGGCGTCGCGGATGAGCCCTTCCCGTTCCAGCATGTCGGCGATGTCGCCGCTGCTCATCCCCGGAGGGATGGTGACGATGGCCGCGTGGGCGTCGGCGGCCGACGTCAGCGGCATGGTCATGTAGCCGTGCGCCGCCAGCGCGGCCAACGCGCCCAAGCCCAGCAGCAGCAGAACCCACGATACCGCGCGCAAAACGCGCCGGCCGAAGCGCGGGTCCGCCGCCGCCGGGCTCGGATTATGTCCGGAGGGGACCAAATTTGCGGAAAAATGATCCATCGTTCCCACCTCGGCCACAATTATAGCGGGCCGGGCGTCCCGTGGCAAATTCAGGCTTCGTCGTCTTCGTCGTCCTCGAAGTAGTCGTAGTCGTCTTCGTCCTCGTCGAAGCCGTAGTCTTCGTGGTCCTCCAAGTGGAGGCGAAACGCGGTCTCGACGCGCTCAAACTCCTCGTCGTCGTCCACGGCCACGAAAAATTCCTCGCCGTCCTCGTCTTCCTCCACGCGGAACACGTAGGCGTAGTTTTCCTCGCCCTCCTCGGGCTCCACCAAAGCGGCCAGCACGTACTCCACGTCGTCCACGACGATAGAGTCCAGCACCTGGAAATCGATCTCGTTGCCTTCGTCGTCCAGCAGCGTAAAGACGCCGGTTTCTTCGGTCACCGGGACCACTCCAATCTCCGTTTGGGTTATCTTTGTCGGCGTTTGCTCTCCAAATACGTCTGCAACACGATGGCGGCGGCTACTTGATCCACCACCCGCCGCCGGCGGGACCGCCGCATGCCGGCCGAAACCAGCAGCCGCTCGGCTTCGGCCGTCGAAAAGCGTTCGTCCCAAAATTCGACGGGAACCCCCAAACCTTCCGCCAACCTCCGCCCAAACGCGAGCACGTACTCCGCTTCGGGTCCCAAGGTGCCGTCGGTTCGCTTGGGCAAACCGATGACGATGCGGCCGACGCCGTATCGTTCCACCAGGTCCGCCAAGGCCGCGATGACGTCCTCATCGCCGGTGTTCTCGACGAACGTCAACGCCTGCGCGGTCAATCCCAGTTCGTCGCTGACCGCGACGCCGATGCGCCGCCGGCCTACGTCAAGGCCCAAAATCCGCGGCGTCACCGATTGTGCACCAGATATGCCTTCACCAACTCCTCCAAGAGCTCCGAGCGTTCCACGCTGCGCACCAGGCTGCGGGCCTGCTTGTGGCTCGTAATATACGTCGGATCCCCTGACAGCAGGTAGCCGACGATTTGGCTGACGGGATCGTAGCCCTTCTCCTCCAGCGCTTCGAACACCTGCTTCAAAATCCGACCCGTGCGCGACACCGTTTCCTGCTCGAAGCGGAACAGCATCGTGCGATCGAGTTCCTCGCCCATGAACGGCCCAACCTCCTTGCCGACCCCGTTCAGTACCCCCGCGGACAAGGCGGAAGACGCTCAGCTCCGGGCCTGCACGGCCTCAATCTGCTCCTGAGCCACCGCACGGGCCCGCGCCAGCGCCTACTCCAGCTTGGCCGGGTTTTTGCCGCCGGCGCGCGCCATGTGAG
>QGSR01000194.1 GCA_003387805.1 Bacillota bacterium
GCTTAGGCCGGGTCGGCAGAAGCGCGGCGGGTGAGAGCGGCGGTCATAGCCTTGCGCGATTAGCCTCACCTGTGGGGACGATTTTCTCACGAAGCCTCGCGGATGAGGCTTGTCGAATCCGTAATGCTCAAAAATGAGGCTTGTTGCCATCGGACTCGGCCGCGGTGACATCACGAGCAAGGCAGGCGGTCAGGTTGTGGAGGCCGGCGTGCAGCGTCCGCTTCGGGGCGCGAGGTCCCTCGCGTCCGCAGCCGGGCTCGGATTCGAGCTCGGGTTCGGGCTCGTAGCAGGGGCCGGGTCCGAAGCAGCGGATCAGGCTCGAATCCGGGTTTTCGGCACAACAGGCGGGGGGCGGACCCGCACACGGCCTTCGGGTCGGCGTCTTCCGAGGATTGCACCGAAGGCCACCGAATCCTGGTCCAGAAACTTTAATTTTTGCATCAGACCTTTCCACGGCAACTGCGTACAACGAAGTAGAGGAGGCCACGGTGCCGGCGCCAGGCGGCGGACAGCCGGCCCGGGCGCAGGGCCGCGAGCGGGCGGCCGAAGGCGAGAGGCTCGAGGCGAAGGACTCGAGGCGAGGTGCCGAAGGTCTCGGGCGGGGCCGGGGCCAGGAGGCCCGGGGCACCACGACCGAGGCATGGCGTCGATGGAGGGCGGCCGTTCTTGAAGCCGGATGCTGAGCTGGTGCAGGCCGTTCTTGCCGGGGACCGAGCGCAGTTTGCGGTCCTGGTCGAGCGGTACCAGCGCGAAATCTTCAATCTGGCCTATCGCTCCACCCACCATCGGGAGGACGCGGAGGACATCACCCAGGAGACGTTTCTGCGGGCGTTTCGGGGCTTGGGTTCGTACGACCCGGCCCGGCCCCTGCGGACGTGGCTGTACACCATTGCGGTCAACGTTTGCCGGGACTGGGCTCGTCGGCGGGGCAGTCGGCCTTCGACCGTGGAGCTGGTGGAGTCCGACGGGGTCCGCGTGGCGGAAGCGGCGCCGCAGCCGCACGAGGTGGCCGCGCAAAAGGAGACGAGGCTGGCGGTGGAAGCGGCCGTCATGCAGCTGGAGCCCGACTACCGCCTGCCGGTCATCCTGTTTTACATGCGCGGCGTCCCGCAGGCGGAGATCGCCGAAATCATGGGCGTGCCTCTCAGTATCGTCAAGAACCGTCTGTTTCGGGCCCGGAGACGGCTGCGGACGATGCTGGAGGACCTGCTGGAGGAGGCGACGGTCAATGAATGAGCGACGCCGGCCGGAGCACGAGCTGCTGGACGGGAAACTGGAGGCGTTGCTTCGGACGCTGCCCGAGGAGGAGCCGCCCGCCGATTTGACGCGGCGCATCATGGCGCAGGTCTTGGCAGCCGAGGAGGCGCCGGTCCAGCAGGGGGCGCAGGTGCAGACGCGGGCGCAGAAGCAGTCGCAGCAGCCGTCGCGGCAGCGTGCGCCGCAGGCCCTGCCGCAGCGGCCTCAGGCGTTGGCGTCGCCGGAGCCCCTGACGCCGCAGCCGCAGCCGTTGGCCCTGCCGCAGCCCCTGACGCCGCGGCAGCCGCTGCCTCCGTGGCAGCTGGGGCTGGCACTGACTGCGGCAGCCGCGGTGGCGCTCTTTGTCGTTGTCTCCTCGTGGCCCGCGCCCGCGGAGCTGATTCTGAGCGTCGGCGCCACACTGGCCCGGGCGGCGGGCTCCGCCTTGGACTTGCTCCACACCGGCGTCCGGCTGCTCGGCACACTTTTGGACAACGTCGGCGGGGCGCTCGCCGCGATCTGGACGGTGGTGCGGGCGGGGACGCGGGCGGCGGCGGCGGCCGCGGGGCCGTTGATCCTGCCGGCCGCGGGCGCGACGGTCCTTCTGCAGCTCCTGCTGTGGGCGATGCTCCGCACCCGCCGGGATCCGGCGTGACGTCCCGGCGAAACGTGGCCCCGGCCCTTCCGGGACCGGGCCTGACGCCCCGGCGGAACACGGCCCGGGCCCTTACGGGACTGGGCCGGACACCCCGGCGGAACGTGGCCCGGGGCTCCTGCGGGACTCGGCCTGGCGCCCCGGCGGCGCGGGGCCCGGGACCCCTCCGGAACTTGGCCTGACCTCCTTCCGTCGGCCGCGCGGCCGTACGAAGGAACCGCAGGCCTACGACTTGTCATGAACACTTGAAAAAGGTTGCCGAAGAGAGCTTGCGAACGGGAGTGACGGACATGAACTTCAGCTTTGTGGATGGACTTCTTACGCGGAAACGCGCAACCGGCGGCGGAGCGCGGCGGGCGGCCTTCGTCGCGGTCCTCGCCGTGCTGGCGCTGGCGGCCGCGGTGCTCGGCTTCGCGGATGACGCGAGCGCCCAGGCATCGATTTTTCGTGTTGGCGGCAGCGTCGTGATCCGGCCCGATGAGCACCTGGTGGGCGATGTCTTCGCCGTGGGAGGAACCGTGGACGTGCTCGGCAGCGTCACCGGCGACGTGGTCGGCGTCGGCGGCGCCGTCACCGTGGACGGTACGGTGACGGGCGACGTGGTGGCCCTGGGCGGTTCTGTGACGCTGGGCCCCGATGCGCGGGTGTTCGGCGACGTGACCGTCGTCGGCGGCATGGTGACCAGGGACCCCCAGGCGGTGGTTCACGGGGAAGTCACGTCGGTTTCGGTGGCGCAGACCATCCGCTCGGGCGTCAACTGGAATATCGTCTGGTGGACGTGGCCGTGGCGGGACTGGCCGCTGGCGCTGCTCTACGTGGCCGGGCTGTTTGCCTTCGCGGCGCTAATCCTGGCGTGGATACCGGACCGGGTGCACGCGGTGGAGCGGCACATGGAAACCAACGCCGGGCGCAGCGCGGCCATCGGGCTGCTGGCGCTTCTGCTGCTGGTGCCGCTGACGTTCGTGCTGGCGCTGACCATCATCGGGCCGCCGCTGCTCTGGATCGGCTTCCTGGCCGCCAAGCTGTTGGGCTACGTGGCCTTGGTCAGCTTCGTCGGCCGCAAAGTGGCCGAGAAGTTTTTCCCGAATTCCTCGGCCCTGTGGCAGCTGGTGGCAGGCGTGCTCCTGGTGGCGGTGCTCCGGCACCTGCCTGTCTTCGGCTGGCTGTTCACGCTGGCCGTGACGGCGTGGACGGTGGGCGCCGTGCTGGATACGAAGTTCGGCTCCAACCGGCCCTGGATCCCGCCGCGAGAGGCATAAGCCTTGCGGCGGGCTCTCCCGGGCCGGGCTCAAGGACAGGACTTCCGAATCAGGGCTTCAGGACAGGCCTTCCGGCCAGGGTTCGCGGACAGGATTTCTGAACAGGGCTCGCGGACAGGACTTCCGAGCAGGGCTTGCGGGCGGGGCTTCCGAGCACGGCGCGCGAGCGGGGCTTCCG
Source organism: Bacillota bacterium (assembly GCA_003387805.1). Lineage (GTDB taxonomy): Bacteria > Bacillota > Limnochordia > Limnochordales > ZCTH02-B6 > CALJUZ01. The sequence continues at coordinate 3,329 of QGSR01000194.1, forward strand.
AGCACGGCTCGCGGACAGGGCTTCCGAGCACGGCTCGGGGGCAGGGCTTCCGAACGGGGCTGCACAGCGTCCCGGACCGACGGTCCGGGCGCTGCGCAGCCCTGCTGCACGATCAGGAGCCGATGGGCACCCGGTGGCGCACCGTGTAAATCGGTCCGGCGGGCGTGAGCCGGCTTTCGACGATCTCCACCGCGTCGGCCCGCCAGCGCCCGAACTCACAGTCCGCGTACTGCCGGAGGGCTTCGGGAAGAGGCTCGGGCCGGCGGGCGCGGGCTATCGTGATGTGAGGTTTGAACGGGCGCGCCTCCGGCTCGAAGCCCGCCAGGGTCAAGTATTCGTCGAGAGCCCGCTGCAAGCCGGACAGCCGGGCCGTGTCCCCGGTCACGCCGGCCCAGACGACCCGGGCGCTGCGGGCGTTGGGAAACGCGCCGACGCTTCGGGCCGCCAGCTCAAGGCCGCTGGGACCCGGCGGGGAAGAGGCGCCGGCCGCAGACTCGGAAAGCGCAGCCTGCTCCGCCGCGCGCCGGACCGTCTCGACGTCGGCTTCGCTGGTGTCTCCCAGGAACTTCAGCGTGATATGAAATTGATGTTCCGCCACCCAGCGCAGGCCCGGCGCCGGGTGCCGCCGCAGCCGGCTCAGTGCGGCCCGCACCGGCGCGGCCACGGGCACGGCGACGAAAATTCTCGGCATCCAGCACTCCTCCACGCTGCGCGAAGCGCCCCGCGCGGCGCGTCCTCCCTCGGCCGCGCCGGCGTCCTCAGTCGGCCACGCCCGAGTCCTCGCCGCGGGCGCCGTCCGGGCCGCCGGCAGCGCCGGCGCCCCAGCGCCCCGTTTGGATCAAGTACCGCACTTCGCCCACCTGGCCCACGTAGCGGCCGCCGACGTACACCTGCGGGACGGTGCGCATCCCGGACAGCATCTCCAGCGCATCGCGGGCCGCGGGAACGCGGCTGATGTCCACTTCCCGAAACGGGATGCCCGCTTCCGTCAGCAAGTTTTTCACGGCCGCGCAGTCCAGGCAGTTGGGCACCGTGTAAACCG
>QGSR01000010.1 GCA_003387805.1 Bacillota bacterium
AATGACCCGGATGCCCGGATTTTGCGCCTCGAACCCCGCGATGAGCTCGTCAATAAGCTCCCCCTTGGTCTGGAAATAGTATTGCCAGTAGCGAATGGTCACCGGCTCCTGCGCCTGGGCCGCGGCCGACAGCGCCGCGCCGGCGAGAACCGCCGTCACCAGCAGCACGCTCAGCATCCATCGCTTGCCCAACGACATCATGTGTGCGAAACCCTCCTCGCAGACCTGTTGTTCACAATCCATTCCGACTCGCCCCTGCGCCTGCGGCGCCGTCCCCGCCGCGCCTCCGGCGGCCCGGGCCGCGGGCGCGTCTCACTCGTCACGCGGAGCGGGCGTCACCCCCTTCCCGACCAAGTCGGCAATCATTTGCTCACGGCGGCGGGCCGCTTCCTCCAACGCGGCGGCCAGCCGCTGGAAGGCCTGCACGTGCTCGTCCAGCCGGCGCCGGGCCTCCGCCAGATACCGGCGCATTTCCTCAGGCGCCGGCCCGCCCCGCGCCCGCCGGACGGCCACGAAGTGAACGGGATCCAGGGCCCGGCGGATCTGCTCCTCCGACAGCCCCGACGGCCGCCCCGCCTCCCGCCGGGCCGCCGCGTCCAGCAGGTCCAGGCCGAGGCGGTCCGGGCCCTGCCGCCGGCCGGCCAGCTCCGAGACGGCGCGGCTGACGATGCGGTGGGCCGTGCGGAAGGACCAGCCGGCCTCGCGCACCAGCACGTCGGCCAGCTCCGTCACCGGCGCGAAACTGTCCGCGGCCCGCCGCCGCAGAACCTCCCGGTCCACCTCCATGGTGGCCGCGACGTCGGCCAGCAGCTCCGCCACGTCGGCCACGTGCTGCGTCAGCTGCCGCAGCGACGGCTGCAAGTCGTCGTTGACGTCGTTGACGTCGCCGAAAGGCACGTTGTGCATCTGCACGGCCACGCCCGCGGCCAGCCCCATGGCCCGGCCCGCGAAGGCCCGCAGGTGCTCCAGGGCCACGGGATTGCGCTTTTGCGGCATGATGCTGGAAACCTGAACCAGCGACGGGTGCAGCCGGACGGCGCCCACTTCGTTGGCCGCCCAGAACATCAGGTCCGTCACGAAACGGGAGACGTGGCCCAGGAAGATCAGGGCCCACGCCGCGTACTCCGCGCTGAAGTCCGCACTGGCCACCGCTTCGTACGAGTTTTCCACCGGGCCGTCGAAGCCCAGCAGCGCCGCGGTGAACTCGCGGTCCACCGGATAGCCCGACGTGGCCAGCGCCGCGGCGCCCAGCGGCGAACGGTTGAGGCGGGGCCACATCTCCAGCAGCCGCTGGTGGTCTTTGGCCAGCTCGGCCTCGACGGCCGCCACGTAGTGCCCGAAGGTGGTGGGCTGCGCCTGCTGCCCGTGGGTGTAGGCGGGCATGACGGTCTCCACGTGCTGCTGGGCCAAATCCAGCAGCGTCCGCCGCAGGCGGGCCAGCAGGGCCGCGACCTGCAGCACTTCCTCCCGCAGCACCAGGCGGTACATGGTGGTGTCCAAGTCGTTGCGGCTCAGCGCCACGTGCATGCTGCCCACCGCTTCTTCCCCGGCCAGCCGGGCCAGGCGGTGCTCCAGCAGGAAAAACAAATCCTCAAAGCGATCGTCGTAGGACAACGCCTCCGGGCCTTCGCCGCGCACTTGCAGCAGCGCCGCGGCCACCTGCCGGCCGTCCTGGGGGCGGATGATCCCCTGCCGGACCAGCTGCAGGACGTGGGCCAGGCTGGCGTCCATCATGGCCGAGAAAAAATGCGTGCGGTGGGTTTCAAAGCCACGTTCCAGGACGATGCGCTTGTAGGCCGGATGCCAGCGGCCGCTCATACGCCCACCTCCGCGGTCATAAACGAAATGGAGCTCCTGCGGGCGTCCAGGGCGATGGCCACGGCGCCCAGCACGCCGGCCTGCTCGCCCAGCGCCGAGACCACGACTTTGGGCGGGTAAGGCACCAGCGTTTCCACGATGCGGCGCACCGGCTCCAGCAGCAGCCGCTCCGGCGCCCGGGCCACGCCGCCGCCCAGGACGATGACTTCAGGATCCAGCAGCGCGGCCGCGTTGGCCAGCGCGACGCCCAGCATCTCCGCGGTCTCCCGCCAAATCTCCAGGGCCACGGGGTCGCCCCCCTCGGCCGCTTCCGCGACGGCGCGGGCCGTCACCTCGGGCGTGTCGCGCGTCCTCCCGTCGCCCCCCGGGGCCGCCGAAACCGTTTTCCCCGCGGCCCGGAGCCGCTCCACGTAGCGGCGGGCGATGCCCGGCCCGGCGGCGAACGACTCCAGCGGACCGTAGCCCTGGGACCGGACCACGGGGCCCAGGGCGCCGATGAGCGAGTAGCCCATCTCCCCCGCCGCGCCGCGGGCGCCGAGGTACACGTCGCCGCCCAGCAGCAAGCCCGCCCCGATGCCGGTGCCGATGGTGACGCACAGGGCGTGGTCCACGCCCTGGAGCACGCCTTTCCAGCGCTCGCCCCGCAAAATCGCGTTGACGTCGTTGTCCAGGTGCACCGGCCAGCCGAACCAGCGGCGGATGTGGGACGCCACGTCCAGCTCCCACCCGGCCCCGGGCAAGGTGCGGTCGGGCAGCAGCCCCGGCGCCAGGCGCACCGTGCCCTTTTCCTTGTCGGGAATGCCGGGCACGCCCACGCCGACGCCCATCACTTTGGCGGGATCGACCTGGGCTTTTTCCAGCAGCTGGTCGATGAGCCGCTTCAGGCGCTCCGCCACCGGCATGGACCGGCCGTTGGCCTGGGCATCAAACGTAGGGATCGTGGCCGTGGCCAGCAGATTGCCCTCGAGATCGGTCAGGCCCCCGGCCAGCTTGGTGCCGCCCACGTCCAGGCCGATGACGTACGCGGACTGGAAATTGTACTCGTACAGCAGAGGCCGGCGGCCGCCGCTGGACTTGCCTTTGCCCACGGCACGGACCAGCTGCGCCCGCTCCAGCTCCGCCACCAGCTGGGACACCGCGGGCAGGCTGATGCCCGTCCGCTGCGCCAGCTCCACCCGGGAGAGGGGACCGTCCTGCTGCAAACATTCCAGGATGCGGGAGCGATTCAGACTCTTGATGAGGCCTCCCGTGCCGCGAACCGGCGTGTCGCTTCGGCCGGACGGCATCACTGATTCCTCCGATCAGCACCGAGCAGCCCGATGGCTTCCCGTCGGAACTTTCTTTTTAAAGTATAATAAGTTAGCTGCCGATTTCTCCGGCCGCGAGCCAAATCCTGCCGGCAAAAAGAAAAAAGAGAGCAACGGGTGTCCGTTGCTCTCTCGGCCGCTCCATGAAGCCGTCCGCGCCGATGGGCGCTGTTACATTCCGTCGGGCCCCGCCGCGGGCCATTCGTCCAGCAGGTAGTCCAGCCCCGCCAGCGTCAGCCAGTGGGACAGCACCACGCCCGCGGACTGCAAGTACGCGGCCGGGGCCCGCGTAAAGGGGGAGGTCGCGCCCAGCGGGCCCGACCCCGCCGGGGCCGGGCCCAGGCGGGCCTGCAGCGCGGCGCGCGGGGTGGCCGCGCCCGGGGCGTGCAGCTCCTGCGCCACGGCCAGGGCCTCCTGCGCGGCAGCCACGCCCCGGCGCGCGCCGTCCAGCGCCTCGGCCGCGGCCTGCAGGCGGGCGTACGCCGCGGTCACTTCGGTCACGGCCATCTTCTGCAGCTGCTCCGCGGCCAGCTCGGCCTGGCGGGCCTGCAGCTCGGCCTGGGCCGCCTGGGCCCGGCGCTGGTGGCCGTCGAAGACCGGCCAGCTCACTTCCACGCCGACGGTCCAGCGTTCGCCTTGGTCTTGCTGCAGCGGGCTGTCCATCTCCAGGCGGGTATAGGTGACGGTGCCGCCCAAATATCCGTGGCGGTCCACGCCCAGCTGCAGCTCCGTCTCGGGCCACTGGTACTGGACGAACAGACGCAGGCCCACGGACGCCTGCTCCCTGGCGATGACCGCGCCGGCCCGGGCCTTTTCCAGATCATTGAGGGCCCGGAGCACGTCCGCGCGCCGGGCCGACAGCGCGATGGCCTCGTCCAGCTCGGGCCACGCGGCGGGGATGTCCGTCTCCACCACGTTCAGGTGCGCATCCAGCGGATAGCCCAGCATCTGGTTCAGCGCCATGCGGGCCGCCTGCACCTCGCCCCGGGCCTGCAGGACCCGCGCTTCGGCCTGGTGCCGCTCGGCCTCCACCTGCAGCTCGTCCAGCCGCGTGGCCGTGCCCGCCGCCCGGCGGGACGCGATTTCGCCGGCCCGCAGCTCCACTTCCTCCAGGGCCAGCCGGGCGATGCGCAGCGCCGCCTCGGCTCGCAGCACGCCGTAGTAGGCTTCCAGACTTTGCACCACCGCGGCGCCCACGGCCGCCTCCAGGTCCGCCGCGGCTTGCCGTTGGTCGGCCGACGCGATGGTGTCCAGGGCCCGCTGCAGCGGCGAGCGCCACAGCGGCAGGCGGCCCGTCAGCGTGACGGTATAGGCCCGGCCTTCGTACCAGCGGCGGGGCAGCCCGTTGTCCAGATAGTGCCGCGCCTGCTCAAACGCCTTCTCCAGCCGGGCCCGAAGCTCGTCCCACTGTTCCAGATCCCTGATGTCCTCGATATCCACCGCCGGGAGCAGCCCGGACAAGGCGCCGTAGTCCACCTCATAAGCTTCCAGCCAGTAGGGGCGCACGTCCACCGTCAGCGCCGGCCGCAGCGCCGCCCGGCTCTCGACGGCGCGGGCCTGCGCGGCCGCGTACTGCAGCTGCGCAATTTGCACGCCCATGTGCCGGTGCACCGCCCGCTGGACCACCCGCACGGCGTCATACGGAACAGCCAAATCCTCCAGCCAGGCGGTGTCGGGCCCGCCGGCCCCGTCCTGCGCCAGGGCCCCCGGAGCGGGCGCGCCCAGCACCAGCAGCGCGGCCAGACACAGCATGAGCCCGCCCGCCAAGGCGGCCGCCACGGCCCTGCCGGGCGTCCGCCTCATCGGTCATCCAACTCTCTGGCGATGGCCTGGAAAAACTTGGCCCGGGCCACGTTGTAGTCGAACATCGCGTTGACCGCCGACATGCGGGCTTCGGCCAGGCCCGTCTGGCCTTGCAAAATCTCCACATCGGTGGCCATGCGGGCGTCGAACAGCGCCTGCACGACGCGCCAGTTCTCCTCCATCTCCAAAAGCCGCTGCTGCGCCACGGCCAGGCGGCGGTGGGCGTCGCGCATGGCGTTGTAGGCGTTGTGCACGTCCAAGGTGATGCCGTCCTTCGCCTGGCGCATCTGCAGCTCTATTTGCGCCAGATCCAGCTCGGCGGAGCGGCGCGTCAGCTCGGGCGTGTAGTCGTTGTCGGCCAGCTCCAGCTCCCGCCGGGCCACTTCCACGCCCAGGCGCACCTGGGCCAGCTCGATGCGGTTGGCCAGCGCCTCTTCCAGCGCCTCCGCCAGCGTCATGTCGACCAGGTCATGGGTGACCACCGTGTCGTCCAGCGCGATCTCGGCGTCCGGCGCCAGCCCCAGCATTTGCCGGAACTGCACCAGCACCAGGGCCAGGTTGTCCTCGGCCTGGGCCTTGTCGGCCCGGGTCTGCAGCAGCGCGGCCCGGGCCCGCAGCACGTCCACGTCGGTGGCCACGCCCGCGGCCCGCCGGCTCTCGGCCACCTCCAGCTGCCGCTGTGCCATCTGCTCCGCGTCGTCCAGCACCGCGATGACGTTGTGCAGCCGCAGCACGTTGTAGTACGCTTCCTCCACCTGGAAGGCCACCCGCTGCCGGGTCAGGCTCAGGTTGCGCTCGGCCAGCGTCACGCCGGTCTCGGCCTGCAGCAGCAGCGTGGGCGACGGCTCAATCAAGCTCAGAGCCCGCACTTGCTGCAGGCCCAGCCGCGCCTTCTCCAGCTCCAGCTCCGCCAGGAGCAGCTCCACGTTGGCCTCGTAGGCCAGCTCCACGGCCGCCCGCAAATCCAGGGCCAGCACGTGGCCGCCGGCGGCCGCGGCCGGCGCCGGGGCAGACAAGAGCGCGCCGCCCAGCGCCAGCAGCACCAGCCAAGCCGTATTCGTCGCCGCAAAACGTTTCATAAATACGCCTCCCCCGTGCGTCCACGGACCCGTTGGCCGGGGCGGACGCGCCGTCGTTTATTCTCCCGCCGGCGTCGGCGCGGCGCCCGACGGTTCGGGCTCCCGGCCCGTGGCCTCGACGCCCGCGGCCGCCTGGCCCCGGCGCCGCGAGCGCGCCCGTCCCACGGCCCGCGCCACCCACTGGCCGAAGTCGTCCATGTACGTATACACGACGGGCAAGAAGCCCAGCGTCAGCGCGGTGGACACCGTCAGGCCGCCGATGACCACCGTGGCGATGGGCGCCTGCAGCTCCGCCCCTTCGCCGCCGGCAAAAGCCATGGGCACCATGCCCAGCACCGTGGTGAGCGTCGTCATCAGGACCGGCCGCAGGCGGGTGGACGCGCCCGTCACCACCGCGTCGGTCCGCTCCATGCCGCGGCGCCGCAGCTGATTGACGTAGTCGATCATGACGATGCCGTTGTTGACCACGATGCCGGCCAGCATAATGACGCCGATGAGGGCCGTGACGCTCATGGTCATGTTTCGGGCCGCCATGGCCCAGACGACGCCCATGAAGCCCAAAGGCACCGTCACCATGATGATGAGCGGATGGACCAGCGACTCGAACTGGGCGGCCATGATCATGTACACCAGCACGATGGCCAAAACCAGCGCGAAGCCCAGGCTGTCGAAGGCTTCCTCCATCTCGACGGTTTCGCCGGCGAACTCCCACTCATAGCCGGGCGGCAGCGCCACGTCCGCCATCCGTTTTTCGATGTCGCCGGTGACGCTGCTCAGGTCCCGGCCCACGATGTAGGCCGACACGGTGGCCACCCGGGCCTGGTCCACCCGATCGATGGACACCGGCGCGACGCCTTCCACGATGGACGCCACTTCATGCAAAGGCACGCTGACGCCCATGGGGGTCGGCACCAGAATGCGCTCCAGGGCGGCCGCGTCCCGCCGCCACTCTTCGGCCAGCTGCACCGTCACGTTGATCTCGGTGCCTGTACCGCCGGGGCGGTAGAGCGTCGCCACCGCGCCGTCCACCGCGGTGCGCAGAGCCGATGCGATCTGATACACCGACAAGCCGTAGCTCGCGGCCCGGTCCCGATCCACGATGACCTGCAGCTCGGGACGCCCCTGCCGCATGGACGACGACACGTCCCGGGTGCCCGGCACGGAGGCCACCACCTCGGCCACCATGTCGGCCAAGTCCCGCAGCTCGTCGGGATCTTCGCCCTTGATCCGCACCACCACCGGCGCGCCGCCCGCGTCGCCCAGGCCGAAGGGGTCCTGCACCGCCGCGGACAGCTCCACGCCGGGCAGCGTCGCGCCGAACTCGCGGATGCGCTCCACGATGTACTCGGTGGTCACCGACCGCTGGTCGTACGGCCGCATGCTGACGTGCATAATGGCCACTTCGCTGGAGCCGCCGTCCTGGCCGCCCACCGACGCAAACACCGAGCGCACGTCGGGCAGCCCCGCGACGAACGCCTCCACCTGCCGCACCACCGCGTCGGTGTCGGCCATGGTGGAGCCGTAGGGCAGCCGGATGCGCACGCCGATTTCGCCCGTGTCGGTGGCCGGCAAAAACTCCTGGCCGATGCGGGGGTACAGGATCAGCGCCGTGGACGCCAGCGCGAGGACGACGACCACGGCCACGATGCGCTTTTGCAAAATCCAGCGCATGTACCCCTCGTAGCCCCGGCGCAGCCGTCCGAACAAGCCCGGGCGGCCCTTCTTGCCGCCCGCGCCCGCCGGCGCGGCCGCCTCCACGGTCAAAGACGGCAGGGCGATCTTCGTGCGGGCGGCCACCATGGGCACGAAGGTGACGGCCGCCACCAGCGACATAATGAGCGCGAAGGCCACCGCCAGCGACAAGTCCCGGAACAGCTCGCCCGCGATGCCGCCCACGAACACGATGGGCACGAACACCGCCACGGTGGTCAGCGTGGAGGCGCCCAGCGCCAGCCCCACTTCCTCGGTGCCGGCGATGGCCGCCTCCTGGGGATCTTTGCCCTCCTGCCGGTGGCGCACGATGTTCTCCAAAGAGACGATGGCGTTGTCCACCAGCATGCCCACGCCCAGCGCGATGCCGCCCAGAGACAGCAGGTTGAGGGATATGTCCATTAAGTAAAGGAAGAAGAACGTAGCCATGCCCGCCACGGGAATGGCGCTGCCCACGATGAGCGTGGGGCCCAGGGCCCGCAGGAAGAAGTACAGCACCGCCATGGCGATAATCGCGCCCGTGACGGCGTTCTCAATCAAGGCGCGGATGGCCAGCCGCACGAAATCGGCTTCGTCCCACACGATCTGGATCGAGAGGTCGTCGCCCAGCTCCCGCTCCAGCGCCTCCAGCGTGCGGCGGATCTGGTTGGACACGGTCACCGTGTTGGCCAGCGCTTCCCGCTGGACCGTCACGGCCACGCTGGGCTGGCCGTTGAGGCGGGCGATGATTTGCTGCTCTTTGTGGCCGTCGTAGACGCGCGCCACGTCCTGCACCCGCACCACGCCGCCGGGGCCGCCGCCGATGACCGTCTGCCGGATCTGCTCGAGATCCGTGAACTCGCCCACGGTGCGGATGGTGAGCTCCCGGCCCTGCTCCACGACGCGCCCGCCGGGCAGCGTCAGGTTGCCCGCGGCCAGCGCCTGCATGACGTGGTCCACGGAGAGGCCGTAGGCCTCCAGGCGCGACTGGTCCACCTCGACGCGGATTTCCCGCTCCAAGCCGCCCACGATGTTGACCCGGGCCACGCCCTCCACCCGCTCCAGGCGGTTTTTGATCTGATCCTCGACGAACTGCCGCAGCGCCGACAAATCCTCCATGCCGCCCACGTTGAACTGGAACATGGGCTGCATGGACGGGTCGAAGCGGAACACCTGGGGCCGCTCCACGCCGTCGGGCAGGTAGCTGAGAATCAGGTCCAGCCGCTCCCGCATCTCCAGCGCGGCGAAGTCCATGTCGGTGCCCCACTCAAACTGCACGATGACGGTGGACGATCCCGGCGCGGAGGTGGAGCTGACCTGGCGCACGTTGCTCACCGTGGCCATGGCTTCCTCGATGGGGCGGGTCACCTGGGCCTCCACTTCCCGCGGGCCGACGTTTTCGTACGTCGTCATGACGACGGCCGCGGGGAAGTTGAAGTCGGGGAACAGCGCCAAGGGCAGGCGCGTGATGGAAACCGCGCCCAGGACGATGAACGCGATGATGATCATAAGGCTGGCGACGGGACGCTTGACGGAAAACGCGGGTACCGACACGCTACATACCTCCGCCGCCGGTGCCCGGCGGGAAAGGACCGCCGTCCAGCTCGATGGGATTTACGATCGCGCCGTCGCGCAAAGACCCGGGCGACAAAACGACCAGCTCCCCCACGGACACGCCCGCGACGGCCAGCAGCCCGCCCGCGGGGGTGCCGGGCGCCACGGCCCGCTCGCGCGCGACCCAGCGCCCGGCCCCGTCGGCTTCCAGCACGTACACGACGGAGCGGCCGCCCCGCTGCACCACCGCGGCCTGCGGCACCGCCGGGCCGGCGAAGGCTTCCTCCAGGGGGATCTCCACGCGGGCGATCATGCCCGGCTTCAGCCGGTGATCGAGGTTTTCCACGCGGAAGCGCACGGGAAAGCTGCGGGTCTGCTGATCGGCCACCGGCGCCACCGCGTCCACGACGCCGGGCACCGCCGCGCCGCCCAGGGCGTCCACCCGCACCAGCACGGGCTGGCCGGGGCTCAGCTCGTTGACGTCCCGCTCGCTGACGCCGGCTTCGATGATGACGTGGTCAATGTCCACCACGTGGGCCACGGGCGTGCCCGCGGCGATGAGCGTCCCCACCTGCACGGGCTGCACGGCCAGCAGGCCCGAGATGGGCGTCCGGATGACCGCGTGGTCCAGCTGCTGCCGGGCCAGCTGCACGGCCGCTTCAGCCTGGCGCACCTGGGCCCGCACGGCCCGCAGCTCCTCCTCCGTCGCGCCCCGCTCCACCAGCGCCAGCTGCTGCCGCGCGCTTTCGTACTGCAGCCGCGCCACCTCGTACTCGGTGCGCACCGAGAGCAGCGTCTCCTCGGGGATGACGCCCTGGGCGTACAGCTGCTCCTGGCGGGCCAGCACGTCGCCGAGGCGGGTCAGCCCCAGCTCGGCCTGCTCCACCGCGGCCCGCACCTGCGCGATCTCCTCGTCGCGCGCGCCGGCCTCCAGGCGCGCGAGGTTGGCTTCCGCGGCGTCCAGCTGGGCCCGGGCCTGGGTCAGCGCCAAAGAGAGCTCCGTGGCGTCCAGCCGCACCACGGGCTGGCCCGCCTCCACGCGGTGGCCCATGCCGCCGGCGACCCACTCCACCGTGCCCGCTGCTTTGGACACCAGGGTCACGTCCCGCTGCGGCAGCACGGTGCCGGTGACGCGCACGGTGCGGCCCGCGGACGCTTCGGTCACGGTCGCCGCCCGCACGGCCGGCACGTTCTCTTCCGCCGCCGGCCCGGACGCGGCCAAGCCCGGCGCGGCGGCCGGGCCCGGCGTGCCCGCGGCCGTATCCGCGACGGGTCCGGGCCGGGAGCCGGCCCACCACCAGGCGGCCGCTCCGGCCGCGGCGGCAACGACGATGATCAAAACGATGAGTCCGGCGCGGCTGCGCACAGTCCATCCCTCCGGGGGCGGCGCCGTCCGCCGACGCGTGGGCACCGTCTGGAAAACTTTTCACATCCAACGGGGACAAAACGAAGGCAAATTCGGGCACCGTTGGCGAAGTGCACCGCGGCACTCCGCGAGTTATGATATACGGTGTCTCTTATTTAGTCAATGCTTGTTTCGGCCCGGCTACAAACCCAGTTTGTACCGCTGCTCCGCGGCCCACTTGAACGCGTAGGCCGAAAAGCCCGACAGCCGCGGCCGCCAAAATTCGCCCACCGACAGCTCCCCCACGGCTTCGCCGACGCCCACCGAAACCAGCACGCCCCGGTCCCGGGCGGTGTACGGCACCAGGCGGGGCGGCGCGCCCTTTCCCTCCGCCGCGGCCGCCTCTGCCAGGAGGTTCCTGGCCGCGACCTCGGCCTGATGCACCGCGTTCTGCGCGGTGGGCGCGGCGGCTTGGCCCCGGTCCTGCGGCACCGCGTAGGCGCTGTCGCCGACGATGTACACGTCCGGATAGTCGCGGGCCCGCAAATACTCGTCCACCAGCGCCCGGCCCCGCTCCCCCGACGCGAAGGTGCGCTCCACCAGCTCGTGGGCCCGCACGCCCGCGGCCCAGATGACGGTGCGGGCGGGGACGAAACGGCCTTCGGCCACGCGCACGCCCGCGGGCGCGTCGTCGTAGGGCGACGGCGGCTCCACCACCTCGGTGACGGGCGTCTCGGTCCACACCGCGACGTGCTTGCGGGCCAAAATCTGCCCGGCCCGCATGGCGATGCGCTCGTCCAGCCCCGGCAGCAGGCGCCGCCCCGCCTCGATAATGACGATCTCCAGCTCGGACGGGTCCATGCCCAGGCCGCGGGCCTCCGCGGGCAGGCGGTCGGCCAGCTCGCCGGCCACCTCCACCCCCGTCAGGCCGCCGCCCACGATGACGAAGCGCAATGAGGCCCGGCGCTCTTCCCCGTCCCAGAAGGCCGCGTCGTGCAGGCGGGCGGTGAGGTGCCGCCGGGTGCGGAGCGCCTCCTGCACCGGCTGCACGGTGAGGGCGTGCTCCAGGACGCCCGGCACGCCGAAGGTTTCGATGCGGCTGCCCAGCGCCACCACCAGCCGGTCGTAGTCCAGCTCGCGGCCGTCCTCCAGCTGAACCAGGCGCCGCTCCGGGTCGATGGCCGTCGCCTTGCCCTGCACCAGCCGGGCCGGCGTCCAGCGCAGCAGCGTATCGATGGACAAAAGCACCGCCGCAGGCTCCACCGCCCCGGCGGCCACCCGGTGCATTTGCGTGGTCAGCTGATGGTGCGGGCCGTCGTTGACCAGCACCACCTCTCCGGGAAACTTGGAGCGGACGAGACGCATGACCGCCGTGACGCCGGCGTACCCCGCGCCCAGGACGACCACCTTCATGCTCCGCCACCCCCCGACGACAAAAAAATGGTGAAAGCGGTCACTAACATTGTGACCACTTTCACCATCATCTTACATGTCCGTCCCCGCCGTGACAACGCAATTCACTTTATTTGTCCGACCGTTGCCACGACGAAGGCATTCTTCCCTTTTTTATTTCTTAGTACGCGCTCCAGCCCGCGTCGGCCACGACCACCGCGCCGTTGACGAAGCTGGCTTCGTCGGACGCCAGGAACAGCACCACGTTGGCGATCTCCATGGGCTGCCCGCTGCGGGGGTTGGAGTGGGTCCCCAGCATCATGCGCTCGTAGCCGAACTGGCTCGGGCTCTGGATGGTCTCGCCGATGTTGGTTTCCACGCCGCCCGGCGCGACCACGTTGCAGCGAATGCCCTTCAGCGCGTACTGGTAGGCCACGTTCTTGGACAGGCCGACCATCGCGTGCTTGGACGCGGTGTACGCCGCTCCGGCCCGGGAGCCGCCCACGCCCGCGACGGACGCGACGTTGACGATGCTGCCGCCGCCCTTTTCCATCATGATGGGCAGCGCCTTGCGGATGGTCCGCATGGGGCCCGTCAGGTTGACGGTCAGCACCCGCTCCCACAGCTCGTCGGTGAGCTCGTGGGCCGGCACGAAGTTGTCCATAATCCCGGCGTTGTTGACCAAAACGTCCAGCGTGCCGAACCGCTCCACCGCGGTGTCGATCATTTTCTGCACGTCTTCTTCGGCGGCCACGTTGGCCACCACGCCCACGGCGGTGCCGCCGGCCTCGATGATTTCTTTGACGACCCGGTCGACGCGCTCGGGCACGATGTCCGAGACGACCACCTTGGCGCCTTCCTTGGCGAACAGCTTGGCGATGGCCTCACCGATGCCCGAACCGGCGCCGGTGACGACGGCCGCTTTGCCTTCCAGCCTCATCGCTTTCTCCTCCCCTGCTCTCGGGTCCGTGTCAGGCGCCGGGGGCCCCCACCGACGCGGCGGCCTCGGCGTCTTCCACTTCCGCCTCCTTGTTGAGCTCCTCGGTGTCGCCGCCCAGCAGGCCCACCATCACCCGGAAGATGTCCGACTCGGTGATCATGCCCACCACTTTGCCGTCTTCCACCACCGGCAGACCGCCGATCTTGTGGGCCAGCATCAGGCGGGCCACCTCGTGCAGCGGCGTCTCCGGCGTGACGGTCATAACCGGCGACGTCATCAGCTCCGCAACCGTGATCTTGTCCAGCAGATAGTTGATTTCCCACACCGACAGGCTGGTGGCCGGCGAAGGCGCGGCCCGCAGCACGTCGGTCAGCGTGATGATGCCCACCAGCTCGCCGCCGGCGATGACCGGCAGGCGGCGGATGTCGTTGCCGTCCATCAGTTTGCGGGCTTCCGGCAACGTGGAGTTCGGCGTCACCCAGATGACCTTCCGCGTGTACACGTCACGAACCTTCAGCGTCATGCGCAACACCCCCCGGAGATTGGCCCGGCACGGCGCTGCGTTGCCACCCGCATCCGCATGCCGGAGTTTCTTCCAATTCAATCGTACGGTACGGAGGTGCGTGGAAATAGTGACAAGTATCACAACTGCCGCCGGGAAAGGTCCCGGCCAACGACGGATTGTCCCAGCCCCGCCACGGCCGCTTCCCACGAGGCCAGCCGGCGGGACGCGACGGTGAACACCCGGTCCGACAACGCGGCCAGCTCGTGGCAGCCGCCGTCGATAAACACCGTCAGGAGGCGGGCGTTCAGGCGGGCTTTGGCCGCGAGGAACCGGCGCCGGAAGCCCTCGGGCAGCTGCGCCTGCCCGTCGGTGATGAAGACGATGTGGCCTCCGCCGCGGCCCGCGGCCTGCTCCAGGTGGCGCAGGGCGTGTTCCAGCGGCGCCTGGAAATGCGTGCCGCCGTCGAAGTCGCACGCGGCCATGGCCGCGGCCGTCTCTGCGCTGCCGCCGCCGGCGGGGAACTCGAACGTCTCCAGCTCGTGCTCGCCGGCAAAACACAGGCCCACGAAGGGCCGGCGGGTGCGGCGGGCCAGATCCAGAAGGGCCAGGGCCACCGCCTTGGCCCACAAAAACCGCTCCCGGCCCAGGGCCGCGGGCGTGTTCATGCTGCGGGACGCGTCCATGCAGCAGACGATGGGGCCCGTGGGGCCGTCGTCCTCGCCTTCGTAGCGGATTTGCAGCAGCCGCCGGTGCTCGTACGCCTCCACGAACAAGGGCTGCAGATCCGGATCCGCGAGACGGGCCGACTCTTCGGGAATGACCCGCTCCAGGTCCGAGCCGGTCTCCCAGCCCACCAGGCGCTCCACGCCCCGGCCCGCCGCGGCGCGGCGCCGGCGCCGCACCGGGCCCAGGAGCGCGCGGAACTGCTCCAGCGCGTCGGTGAGCACCGCAAAGTCGGGCAGCGCCCGCACCTCTTCCACGGTGCGCCAGATGTCGTCCAGCGGGTGGACGCCGCGCCGGCCGGGGCCGATGCCCCACGCCCGCCGCAGCATCTCGTCGGCGTCGGCCATGCCCCGCACGTCCCGCACGGCCTGGATGACCGACCAGCGGGGCGGCACGGCGGCCGCGCGCCCCCGCGGCCGGTCTTCCTCCACAGGGCGCTGGTCGCCGTCGCGGCGGGCGGGCGGCCACAGCCAGCGGCGCCGGCGGGCCGGCGGCGGCTCCAGCCCGTCGGCCAGCCGCTCCGCCAGCCGCCAGGCGGCCAGGGCCGCGGCCACCGTGTCGCCCGCGCTGCGCTCCCGCAGCCGCTGAAAGTCCGTCAGCGGCATCATGTCCGCCAGCAGGCCGAAGGGCCGGTGAAACTCGGGCGCCGTGCCGGGATTGAGCCGGGCCGTTTCGTCGTACAGCGCGCAAAAAAGCTCTTCCAGCAGCACGGCCGCGGCCTCGGACCGCCGGGCCAGCTGTTCCGCGCGCTCGGCCCAGATCTGAGACCGGCTGCGCAGCGCGGCGCACACGGCCCGCGTGGGGGCGCGGGCCAGGACGGGGCGGCCCTCGGCGGCCGGCAAGCGCTCCAGGGCCGGCGCGGCGGCGGGCGCCCGGGCGTCCGCGGCCCTCACAGCCCCGCCACCTCATCCAGGCGTTTCAAGTGTTCGTAGGCCCGCTGCAAGTACTGATCAACGGCCAGCCGTTCTTCGTCGCTGGTGCTGCGGCTGCCCAGCTCCCGCAGTTCCTGGATGCGCCGCTCCATGCGCAGGCGGGCGTCCAGCGCCAGCTTGCTCAGGTCCGCCGGGCTGTCGATGGAACGCTGCTGCTCCTGGAACTCGCCGTGGATTTCCAGGATGCGGCTGAAGGCCATGGCGACCCGGTCTTTCACCGAGCGGACGTACCCGGCCAAAATCCGCTCCAGCACCGGCATGTCCTCTTCCTGGCTCCACAGCGTGTGCCGCAGCAGCCAGAAGTCCTTCTCGCCCACGTCCATGCGGCCGTCCAGCAGGGCCGACGTCTGCAGCGCCCGGCGCACCTGCTTCCACCGCCGGGGGCTGACGTAGATGGCCTCGTCCTGCATGGCCCGGCGCAGCTCGGCCAGCTGCTCGTAAACGGACACCGGCACCCGCACCTGCTCGCTGACGCGGGCCAGATGCTCCAGCTCGTCCACGGTCACCACCGCGTCTTCCTCCGGCGCGTAGGTGTGGAAATCGATGTCCGGCGTCCACAGCATGCGCATGAAGTTGGCGTCGCTTTTGATGTCCTCCACGACGAATCGGAACAGCCAGCGGTCGTGAAAGGCCGTGAGCCCCTTTTCCTGGCGCTCTTCCGGGCTGGGCACCGAGTTGGTGGTGCCCATGAGGGTGCGCAGGGGGATAGGGTGGAAGCTGCCCTGCTCCGCGTACACCCGCTCGTACATGGGAGAAAGCAGCGCTTTCAGCACCGCCTCGTTGCCGTTGTAAATTTCGTCGATGACCGCGATGTGGGCTTCCTGCAGCATGCCCGTGCCCACGCGCCGGCGAATGCCTTCCTTGTAAGCGGCGATGTCCACGGGGCCGAACAAATCCTCCACGGTGGAAAAGGGCGTTAGCTGGGTGTAAAAAAAGCGGCAGCCGCGCACGTGGGAGGCGACCAGCCGCACTTGCGTCGTCTTGGCGATGCCGGGCAGACCTACCAGGAGCAGGTGGCTGCGGTTGACCAGGCACACGCTGATGGCTTTGGCCACGTCGTCCCGCTCCAGGATGAAGCGGTTTTGCACCGCCTCCATGTTGCGCATGCGCCGCAAAATGTCGTCGGTGTCGCGGGCGTGCGGTACGGTCACCCCGGTCTCCCCCCCAAGGAAACCACCCGTCCCGTGCAGTAGTCTACGTCGGACGCCGCAGCGCGCGTCGGTCGATTGTAGAATAATTCCGATCATTGAGGAGGGATTCCTGCTGGAAGAGCAGTTGCCCGTCACCGCCCGGACGCGGTGGCGGGGGCGGCCCATAGAAGTCAGCGGGCGGCTAGAGCCCGGTTTCATCGTGGAAAACGGGCGGGTCATGGTCAAGCTGACCCGGGTCGCGCCGCTGCCCGAAGGCGCGGACGCCGCGGCCCTGTGGGTGCCCATGACCGACGTGGACGCGGCCGACCCGCTGCTGCTGCGCTCGCATCTGTGGGAAATCCCCGCCGGGCAGGAGCGGGATTTCCTGCTGCGCAAGCTGAGCATCACCATGGCCGAATGCATCGCCGCGGGCGGCCGCCGGGTGAAGCTGGCCCGGGAGATGCCCGGCACGACGGCGCTGCTGTTCGTCATCGACGTGCCGCTGGACGACGGCGCCGGCTACTTGTGGAACTTCGCCGCCGCCGTCAGCCACTTGGCGGGCCGCCCGGTGCCATGGCAGCCGCCGGCGCCGGTGACGGCCGCGGCGGAGCTGGACGAGGCGGCCCGGGCCGGCGCGAGCCACTACGCCAGCCAGCTGCCCCTTTGGCTGACGACGCGGCAGTTTTGGTCGGCCTTCGTACGCGAGGGGCAGCGCCTGGTGCACGTGGTGGCGTTTTCTCTGCCCGCGGAAG
>QGSR01000195.1 GCA_003387805.1 Bacillota bacterium
GATGGGTATAAGAGACGGGGGCCGGGCCGCGTTGGACACGTCGGCCTTGACGGGCGAGCCGCTGCCCAAAGAGGTGTCAGCGGGCGATGAGGTGCTCAGCGGCAGCGTCAGCCGCGGCGGCTCCATCGAAGTACGGGCCCGGCGGGTGGCGGCCGACACGACGTTCAGCCGCCTCATTCGCCTGGTGTCCCAGGCCCAGAGCGACAAGCCGAAAGTGCAGCGCTTTCTCGACCGCTTCGCCCAGTGGTACACGCCCGCGGTCATGCTGGCCGCGGCGGCCGTTTTCCTTTGGAGCCGGGACGTCAAGCTGGCGCTGACGTTTCTCGTCATCGGCTGCCCGGGCGCGCTGGTGGTGGCCGCGCCGGTGGCGGTGGTGGCCGGTCTGGGGCGGGCGGCCCGGCAGGGCATTCTCATCAAAGGCGGCGAGCGCCTGGAGCTGGCGGGCCGCGTGGACGCGGCAGCCTTCGACAAGACCGGCACGCTGACGCAAGGCGCGCCGGCGGTGTCCTCCGTCACCGTCTTTGATGCCACGGAGGAGGACGTGCTGCGGTGGGCCATGACGGCGGAGGAGAAGTCCGAGCATCACCTGGCCGCCGCCATCAACGCCTACGGCCGCGCCATGGGCGCGCAGCCGCTGCCTGCCGACGAGTGGGAGTTTTTCCCGGGGCTCGGCGTGGCCGCCGCCGCCGGCGACGCCCGCATTTTGGTGGGCAACGGCCGGCTGCTGGAGGAATACGGCGTCGCCATGGACCAGCGGCATGCCCGGGCGCTGGCGGAGCGGGAGGCCGCGGGCGACGCGGTCGCGTGGGTGGCGGTGAACGGCCGGGCCGTGGGGCTCATCGGCGTCCACGACCCCGTGCGCGAAGGCGCGCGGCAGCTGGTGCCGGCACTGCGACGGGCGGGCGTGCGGGAAACCGTCATGCTGACGGGAGACAACGAGCCCGCGGCCCGGCGGGTCGCGGCCCGGTTCGGCATCGACCGGGTCCGGGCGGGGCTGTTGCCGGAGGAGAAAGTCGCGGCCATCAAGGAGCTGCAGGACCGGGGCCGGACGGTGGCCATGATCGGCGACGGCGTCAACGACGCGCCGGCGCTGGCCGCGGCCGACGTCAGCATCGCGATGGGCGCGTCGGGGACCGACGTGGCCATGGAGTCGGCCGACATCGTCCTCGTCGACGATCGCCTGGAAAAAGTGCCCGCGGCCGTCGAACTGAGCCGCCGCATTTTGCGCATCATCAAACAGAACGTTTTCATCGCCGTGGGCACCGTTCTTCTGCTGCTGGTGGGCGTCGTGACCCGTCACGTAGGGCTCGGCCTCGGCATGCTGGTCCACGAAGCCAGTGTCCTGCTGGTCATCGCCAACGGAATGCGCCTGCTGGCCACGGGCGGCCGGGGCGCCGGGCGCGGGGCCGCCGCGGCCGGCTCGGCGCCGGCGGGCGGCGACGCCCGCGCCGAATACGCGATCTGAAGTGATAGAATGGAGGCGGCGGCGCCAATGCGGCGCCGCCTGGCGGCCGCCGGGAAGCCTGCGCCGCAGCCGCCTGCAGGAGGGGAGCCCATGGAAGACATTCGGTCGTGCATTCACCAGGTGCCTATCTTCCAAGTGCTGCCGGGGGACCGCGTCCTCCGGCTGCAGCGCGCCATGCACCACCGCCGCCTGGAGCCGGGTGAAGTGCTGGTCCGGGCGGGCGAGCCCGTGGAGTTTCTGGTCGTCGTCGCCGCGGGCCTGCTGAAGCTGGCCCGGGTCAGCGGCAGCGGCCGCGAGCAAGTGGTGCGGGAACTGGGCCCCGGCCGGTTTTTCGGCGAGATGGCGCTGTTCACTCCCCTGGAGGCGGAAGGAGACCTGGTGGCGGTGACCACCACCGACGCCTGTTTGCTGCCGCGGGAGGCGGTGGCGCAGGAACTCCGTGCTGCGCCCGGCAGCGCCCTGAGGCTGGTGGAGGCTCTGGCGAGACGTCTGGCCGAGGCCGAGCGCACCATCGGCGATTTGGCCCTGCTGGACGTAGGCCAGCGTCTCGCCCTGGAGCTTTGGCGGTTCGCCCGCGCGGACGGCGGGCGGCGGGACACGTTCGAACTGCCGTACCCGTGGGCGGAGCTGGCGGCGCGGCTGGCCACGACGCCGGAAAGCCTGAGCCGCCGGCTGCGGGCGCTGGCCGACGAGGGCATCGTCCGCGTCCACGGGCGGACGGTCACGATTTTGGACGCCGACGCACTGTACGAGAAATCCCTTTGAAGGCGGGCCAGGGGCGCCGGGTGCGGCCGCGGGCCGGCAACATTCAGAAGGAAGCGGCCTGCGCACCGAGAAATAACGTTCCAAACATTTCAGAAGGGAGTCGTCTCGTGAAGCGCACCGTGGGTGCAAAGCCGTGGATGTCCTTCCTCGTTGCCTTGGTCTCGGCGCTCACGGCGGCCGCGTTCGGTCCGCCCGCCGGCGCCGCCGCCGTTTCTCCCGACGCCCTGTTCGAGCAGGTGCTCTCGCCGGGCTACGGGTACTTGTACGTCTCGGACGGGACGGCCCTGGCGTACCAGCTGCTGCTGCCCGACCCGGACGTCTGGGGTGACGGCCCGTATCCCGTCGTCATCGACTATTCGGGCTACGAGCCGTCGGTGCGCATCTACGACGGCCTGGACCGGGAGTTTCTGTCCCGGGGTTATGCGGTGATGGGCGTCAACATGCGCGGCACCGGCTGTTCGGCGGGCTGGTTCGACTACTTCGAATGGCGCCAGGCGCTGGACGGCTACGACGTGGTGGAAATCGTGGCCCGGCAGCCGTGGGCCGACGGCGTCGGCTTGGTGGGCAAATCGTACCCGGGGATTTCCCAGCTGTTCGTGGCCGCGACCCAGCCGCCTTCGCTGCGGGCCATCGTGCCCGGCCACGTCGTCGGCGACTTCTACCGGGACGTGGTGTATCCCGGCGGCATCCAGAACGTGGCGTACGCCGTGTTCTGGGCCCAGCGCCAGGAGGCTATCGCCGCGTATCCCAGCGCCTACGAGTGGGTGCAGGAGCGCATCGCCCAGGGCGACGAAATCTGCGAGCAAAATCAAGCCCAGCGGCACCTGAACGCGCCGCTGCTGGCGCAGCTGCAGGGCAACCCGTTCGACGGGCCGTTCTGGGCCGAGCGGGCCGCGTGGAACTTCGTCGACCGCATCCAGGTGCCGACGCTGCTGGTGAACTCGTGGCAGGACGACACCACGGGCGGCCGGCCCGCGGTGCTGCTGGAGCGGTTCCGTCCCGACGTGCCCGTCCGCTTCGTCGGCACCAACGGCGACCACGGCGAGTACTACGGTCCGGCCGTGATGGCGGAGATCGAGCGCTTCTTGTCGTACTATTTGAAGCGCGAAATCCCGGCCGCCGACGCCGGGCGGTTCGCGTCCTACGAAGAGGCGCTGGCGGCCTATGAGGCGGAAGACCCGGTCAAGATTTTGTGGGAGACGGGCGCGGCCGGCCAGCGGATGCCCGCGTTCGCCACGACCCATGCGGGTTGGCCGCTGCCTGAAGCCGAGATCATGTCCTTGTACCTGCAGCCCGGCGGCGGACTGTCCACCGCGCCGCCGCCCGAAGACGGCGGGGCCACGGGCTACCGCTACGACCCGGCGGCCAAGCCGCCGCTGTATGACCCGTCCGCAGGGTGGCAGCACCCGGCGCCCGGCACCGCGGCGGTGTTCGTGTCGGAGCCGCTGGCGGAGGACACGGCCTTCGCCGGGTCCGCCGCGGTGGAGCTGTGGCTGGCCTCCAGCACGGCCGATACCGACGTGGAAGTGGTTTTGTCCGAGCTGCGGCCGGACGGTCTGGAGACCTTCGTGCAGGTGGGCTGGCTGCGGGCCGGGCACCGGGCGGAGGATCCCGGGCAGTCCACGGCGCTGCGCCCGTACCACTCCCACAAGGAGGCCGACCTGGCGCCGCTGACGCCGGGCCGGTTCGAGCGGCTGCGGGTGGAGCTGTTCCCGTTCGCGCACGTTTTCCGGGCGGGTTCGCGCATCAAGCTGTCGATTGAAGTGCCGGGAGGCAATCGGGAGCGCTGGGCGTTCGGCATTATCCCGGAAGTGATGGACAACGCGGTGGCCCACTCGCTGGAAATGCCGTCCCGTCTGGTGCTGCCGTGGCTGCCGGGCTGGGCCGCGCCGACGCCCCTGCCGCCGTGCGGCGCGCTGCGGGGTCAAATGTGCCGGTGACGCCCGGCCCGCCAGAGGGGGCACCGCCCCCTCCGGCCGCCGGCGGAAAGGGCGGATAAGAGCGACGATTGGGAATCGAAAGTGGGAATAAATGCGAACGCGTCCCGTTGACAGGACGGCGCGGGTGTGCTACTATAAAACTTGCGCATGGGG
>QGSR01000196.1 GCA_003387805.1 Bacillota bacterium
CGCGACTGCTCGGGCTCCTGCCCCACGCTGACGGCGCGCCGCCCGGCGTCGACGAGTTCGCACGCGGCCACCAGGCCGGCCAGGCCCGCTCCGACGATGATGACGTCCGCGTCATAGCTCATGCCGCCTGTTCCCTCCCCCGGTATGCTGACTCACTATTCGGCGGGAACCAGGAATTTCCCCTTGAATTCACAAATTCAAACATTGGAGGAAGACGGCCGGCTCTTCCAAGCGACGCCGCGGTGGAATATAATGGACGAAGGAATTTCAGCGGCCGGTGTCCGGCCCCGCCGGCGGCGGCTTTTTCTGTTGGCGGCGGTGCACAATCCCGGCGCGAGGCCGGAATCGAGAGGAGAGTACGAGCGTTGGGCACGTTGGAGCTGATGCAGAAGGAAGGGCACGAACTCGTCGCGTATTTTTACGACCAGCCGTCGGGCCTCAAGGCCATCATCGCCGTGCACAGCACGAAGCTGGGCCCGGCCCTGGGCGGCTGCCGCGTGTGGCCTTATGAAAGCGAGGAGGCGGCCCTCAACGACGTTCTGCGGCTCAGCAAAGGCATGACGTACAAGAGCGCGGCCATGGGCCTGCCTCTGGGCGGCGGCAAGGCCGTCATCATCATCAACGAGCGCCGGGAGACGACGCCGGAAATGTGGGAGGCTTTCGGCCGGGCCGTGGACAGCCTGGGCGGCAAGTACATCACCGCCGAGGACGTAGGCACCAAGCCGGAGCACCTGGAGATCGTCCGCCGCATGACGAAGCACGTGGTCGGCTTGCCGGACACCAGCGGCGACCCGTCGCCCGTCACCGCCTTCGGCGTCTTCAACGGCATGAAGGCGTGCCTGGAGCACGTCTACGGCACCGACAGCTTCGAAGGCCGCACCATCGCGGTGCAGGGCCTGGGCGCGGTCGGCATGAGCCTGTGCCGCCACCTCCACGAAGCCGGCGCCAGGCTCGTCGTCACCGACCTGGGCCAGGAGCGCGTCAACCGCGCGGTGTCGGAGTTCGGCGCGGAAGCGGTGGCGCCCGACGACATCTACGGCGTCGAGTGCGACGTTTTCGCGCCGTGCGCGCTGGGCGCGGTTCTCAATGACGAGACCATTCCGCAGCTCAAGGCGCGGATCGTGGCCGGCTCCGCCAACAACCAGCTGGCCGAGCACCGGCACGGCGACATGCTGCGGGAGCGGGGCGTGCTGTACGCGCCGGACTTTATCATCAACGGCGGCGGGGTTATCAACGTGTACCACGAGCTGGCGCCGGGAGGCTACGACCGCGAAAAGGCCCTGGCCCGGGTGGCCAAAATCCGCGACCAGGTGGCGGAAGCCATTCAGCTGGCCGAGGAACGGGGCATCTCCACGGCCGACGCCGCGATGGAGCTGGCCGAGCGGCGCCTGGCGGCCGCGGACGCCTGACGCCGGGCGCCGGACGCAGAAAAACTCAACCCGACGGCAGCGGAACCAGTTTTCGCTGCCGTTTTTCGTACGTGCTCAAGAAAGTGATGCCCGCCTGACGGGCCGCCGTCAGGGCTTTGTCCATGTTTTGGCCCACGGTCTGCGGATCGTGGGCATCGGATCCGAAAGTGACGGCGACGCCTCGCGACGCGGCCAGCTCCAGCATGGCCGGCGCGGGGTACAGTTCCCGCGCGGGGCAGCGCAAGCCGGCGGTGCTGATCTCCATGGCCACGCCGGCCTCCGCCATGGCCGCGACGACCGCTTCGTAGTGGGCCTCCGCGCCGTCGGCCCGGTGCCCGAATTTCTTCACCAGGTCGGGGTGGGCCAGCACGTCGTACAGCCCGCTGCGGGCCGCGGCCTCAAGCTGCGTGAAGTACTCCGCGTAAACGCCGGCCACGTCCATGTCCGGCCAGCCGTACCCGGCGGACACGTCCAAGGGCCAATCCCCCAGGAAGTGCACCGAGCCCAGCACGTAGTCCCACGGGTACGGCGCGAGAATGGACCGGATCACGTCTTCCGCGCCGGGAAACCAGTCCACCTCCAGGCCGATCTTGACGGGCCAGCCCCGCTGCTGCGCCCGCACCAGCGCCTCCACGTACCGGTCCAGCGGCTCGTAGAGGTTGTCTTTCAGCCACGCGACCTCGGGGTCCCGGCCGCGCGGCCCTTTGTAGATGGGCTCGAACAAGGGCGCAAACTCCACGAAGCGGTGACAGTGGTCCGTCACGCCGATCTCGTCCACGCCCGCCGCTTCCGCGGCCCGGACGTATTCCTCCACGCGCTCGGGCGTGTACGGGCAGCGCTCGGTGTGGTAGTCGTCCACCAAGTGCATGTGGTAGTCGATCATCACGGCCTCGGCGTCACGCCTCCGTTCCCGGCCGCCGCACCGCTTCCATGCGCCGGGTGGGTTCCAGGTCCAGGTCATCGGCGTCGAAATCGTCCGCGCCGTCCCGGTGGTCGCCGGGCCAGTCGTCCGCGTCCTCGTCGCCGCCGGCCGGGCCTTCGTCGGCGGGCAGCCCGTCCTCGGCCAAATCGTCAAAATCGGCCGCCGCGGCCGCGTCGTCGGCCAGCTCGGCCACCGCTTTCGTCAGCTGCCGGGCTTCGTCCCGCCCTCGCTCCAGCAGCGCCTTGTAGTCGTCCAAAATCTCCACCAGCCGGGCGCGGAACAGGGCCTCCTGGCGGGCCACGGCCAGCGCGCGCTCGGTGTACTCCTCCACCCGGCGCTGCGCCTTGCGGACGATGTTCTCCGCCTCCAGCTCCGCCTTGGCCAATATGGCCTTGGCGTGCTGCTCGGCCGCGTCCTTGGCCTCTCGGGCGGCCTGCCGGGCGAAGGCCAGGGTCTGATCAATCTGCACCTCGGTCTGCGAATACTCCTCCAGCCGCGCCTGCAGCCGGCCGTACTCCTCCTGCAGCTTCTGGTATTCGTGATAGAGGGTCTCGTAGGCTCCGACCATTTTTTGCACGAACTCGTCCACGTCGGCTTCGTTGTACCCGCGCCAGGCGGTGCGAAACTGAACGTTCGCGATGTCCCGAGGTTTCAGCAAGCTCATGGGCGTCCCTCCGTTCCCGGCGAACCGCCGACGGTCCGCCGCACCGCGACGGTGATTCTCCCCTTGCGGGTCGGTCCCGCCAGCTCCTGGACCACGGCTTCCCCGCGGCCTTCCAGGGCGATGACGTCGCCCTCCCGCACGGTGGCCGCGGGGTCGGGCTCGACGCGGCCGTTGACCGCCACCCGCTCCGCCCTCACCTCGCGGGCCATGCGCGTGCGAGACAGGCCGAAGCCGAGGCTGCCCACGGCGTCGAGCCGGGGCGACGCCACGGTGCCTTTGACCACTTTCTCCCGGGGTGTTTCGTCCATCAGAAGAACAACACCTGCCGCAGAATGCTCATCACCAGCGTGCGCAGGAGGCGCAGCGCGAAGAAGGCCAGGATGGGCGAAATGTCCACGGCGCCCAGCGGCGGCAGCAGGCCGCGAAACAGGTTCAGAAACGGATCCGTGACCCTGGCGATAAACTGCACCAGCGGGTTGTACGGGTCCACGGGAAACCACGTCAGCAAGATGCGGATGATCAGGAGCCACGTGTACACTTCGAACGCCAGCCCGACCAGTCGGTACAGTTCGAAAGCCAAAGGAAAACCCCCTAAGACGTCCGGCCCAGCTCCCGGGACCGCCGCGAGGCCGCATCGACCGCGCCGATGCACGCAGCGCGCAGACCCCGCTCCTCCAGCACTTTGACGCCGGCGATGGTGGTGCCCGCGGGCGACGTCACCATGTCCTTAAGCTCTCCGGGGTGGCGGCCCGTTTCCAGCACCATCCGCGCCGCGCCCAGCACCGTCTGGGCCGCGAGCTTCAGGGCCGTGTCCCGCGGCAGGCCCGCGTGCACGCCGCCGTCGGCCAAAGCCTCAATGAACATGTACACGTAGGCCGGCCCGGAGCCGCTGAGGCCCGTCACCGCGTCCATCAGCTTCTCCTCCACCACCGCCACGGTGCCCACCGCGGCAAACAGCGTCTTCGCCCGCTCCACGTGCTCCGCCGTAGCGAACGCGCCCGGGGCCAGCGCCACGGCGCCTTCCCGCACCAGACAGGGCGTGTTGGGCATGGCCCGGACGGCCGCCGTGCCTGCGGGCAGACCGCCCTCGATGACGGCCAGCGGCACCCCTGCCGCGATGGAGACTACGCACGCGCCCGGGCGCAGCGCGCCGCCGATGTCCTGCAGCACCGCCGGCACCACGTCGGGCTTGACGGCCACGATGACCGTGTCCGCCTGCGCGGCCGCGTCGCGGTTGCCCGCCGCCCGCACGCCGTACCGCTGCGCGACCCGCCGGGCCCGCTCCTCGTCCGCGTCCGCCACGAACACGCCTTCCCGCGCTACC
>QGSR01000197.1 GCA_003387805.1 Bacillota bacterium
CCCGCGGTGCGAAGCCCGGCGAAAGACCTGGTCCGAGCGGCGCGACACGAAAGACGCCACTTGAGGAGAGAGAAGAGGGGCGAACATCAGCCGCCATGCCTTTGACCCACCTCGGGACCGACCGGCCCGGCCGCGTGCCCTACGAAATTTCCTGGTGGCAGCTGTGCATGATCGTCGTCAGCGCGCACGCGTCGGTGGTGGTCAGCTATGCGCCCATGGTCTCCAGCCGCATTCCGCCGGTGCGCGACGCGTGGCTGGCATCGCTGGTGGCGTGGGTGCCCGGCCTCGTCCTCGCCCTCATCGCGTGGTGGCTGGCCAAGCGTTTCGAAGGGCAAAACGTGTTCGAGTTCGCCTTCTCCATTTTCGGCCGCTCGCTCGGCGCCGTCATCAACGCCGGTCTCGTCGTTTACCTGCTGTACTGGGCCGCCGTCGTCACACGCGAATTTTCCTTGTTCATGGCCAGCATTGTCTACTTGCGCACGCCCGAAGTGGTCTTCTCCGTCGTGTTCTTGATTCTCGCCTTCGTCGGCGCGAGCCAGCAGATCGAGTTCATCGGCCGCGCCGCCGAGCTGGGCGGGCCGCTGACGATAGGCGGCGGCGCGCTGCTCCTGCTGGCCAACGTGCCCAACATGGACTTCGGCATGGTGCGGCCGATGCTGGCGGAGGGCTGGCGGGCGGTGGCCGAGCAGGCCGTCGGGCCGGCCGTGGTCATCGGCGATACGGCCTGGGTCGCGCTCCTGGCCGCGCCGTATCTGAACAATCTCGCCCACGGCCCGAAAGCGCTGGGCCTCGGCATCGGCATCACCGTGTTTTTCCTGTCCGCCGGAGCCCTGGTGCTCATGGCCGTGTTCGGCCCGGAGCTTTTGGCCATCCTGGCCTTTCCCGCGCTGTCGGCGACGCGGCTGGTGCGCATCGGGGAATCGCTGGAGCGGCTGGAGTGGCTGATGCTGATGCTGTGGATAGGCGCCATTGGCGTCAAAATATCGCTGCTCCTCTTCGGAGCACGGCTGGGCGTCACGTCGCTGTTCCCCGGCGCGCGCCCCGGGGCGGTCCTCCTCGCCGTCGCCGTGGTGGTGCTGGTGTGGTCGAGCGTCGTGCTGCCCACGATGCCCGCCGTCTTGGACCTGTTCCTGGCCGAAAACCTCGTTCGGTTCATCGTGCCGCTGCAGCTCGTTCCCCTCGTGTTCGCGGCGGCCGCGCTGGCGCGCGGCGTCAAGGGAAGCGGATGATAAGACTGCGGGGCGAAACGGCGCCGTGAAACGCAGGCAACGACGGGGTGCGGAGAAGCGATGAGGGGCCGGAGCGTCATACGCGGACTGCTGCGGGCCGTTTTCGGCGGCCGGCGGCGGCGCCGTAAACAGGGCCGAGACGGGCCCGGGCCGGGTCGCCGGCCCGCGGCTTTGCCGCGCGCCCGGGCGGGGGGCCCCGAGGGGCCCTCGGGGCCCGGCCAGCACGAGCCGGACCGGACGGAGGGCTTGACGGGCCGGACGGAGGACGCGACGAACCGCGCGGAGCGCTTGTCGGGCAGCGCGGAGCGGGCCGTGAAGCAGATTCAAGAGGCGTTCGGCCACAGCGTGGAGCTGGTGGCCCGCACGTTCCGCACCGCGCGGGGACGGGCCGCCGCGGCGGTATACATCAACGGCCTGGTCTCCACGCCCTCCATCGCCCACTACATCATCGCGCCGCTGTCCACGGACCGGGACGCCGACGAGCCCGTGGCCGCGGAAAAAGAGCCCGTCCGCACGCTGCGGGAGGCCATCCAGGCGCTGACCAGCGGCAAGTGCGTGCTTTTGCTGGAAGGGAGCCCGGCCGCGGCCTTTGACGTGCGTTCGTGGGCCATGCGCAGCGTGGACCAGTCGGAGGTGGAGCCCTCCGAAACCGGCCCCGTCGAGTCCTTCGTCGAAGACCTGAGCACCAATATCGTGCTCATCCGGCGCCGCCTGCGCACGGAGAATCTGCAGACCGAGCGCATCATCATCGGCCGCGAAAGCCGCACCGACGTGCGCATCGTCTATTTGCGCGGCATCGTGCGGGACGCGCTGGTCGAGGAAGTCCGAAGCCGCCTCAAGAAGATCGACGTCGACACGCCCTTCGACGTTCACTTTTTGGAAGAGATGACCACGGACACGCCGTGGTCGCCGTTTCCCGGCGCGATGACGACGGTGCGGCCCGACCGCGTCGCGGCCATGCTGACCGAAGGGCACGTCGCGGTGCTCATCGACGGCACGCCTATGGTCATGATCGTCCCGGGAACGCTGGCGGCGCTGCTGCAAGCCGCGGACGACTACTACTCCAATTACTACGTCGCTTCCTTTACCCGGGTGATTCGGTGGATCGCCGGTCTCATCGGGCTCATGGCGTCGTCCCTGTATGTGGCCGTCATTTCGTACCATCATGAGCTGATTCCGTCGCGCCTGCTGTTCACCATCGCCGCCGCCCGGGAAGGCGTTCCGTTTCCGCCCATCATTGAAGCGCTGCTGATGGAGCTGGCGTTCGAGCTCTTGCGGGAGGCCGGCTTGCGAGTGCCCCGGCAGATCGGCCAGGCGTTGTCCATCGTCGGCGTTTTGGTCATCGGCGACGCGGCGGTGCGGGCCGGGCTGGTCAGCCCGCTGATGATTGTCATCGTCGGCATTTCCGCCATCAGCACCTTCGCCATCCCGTCCGCGGCCTTGGCCGACACCGTGCGCCTCCTCCGCTTTCCCATCATCCTGCTGGCGGGCGTGCTGGGCTTGTTCGCCGTCACGTTCGGCCTGCTGTTGATTATGGGCCTGCTGATCGCCTCCCGCTCCTACGGCGTGCCGTATTTGACGCCGTTCTTGCCGGTGTCGTCCCGGGGGCTGCGGGACGCCATGCTGCGCATGCCCATGTGGCTGCAGTGGTACAGACCCTGGCAAATGGTCAATCCCGGGCGGCGGCGGCAGCAGGCGCCGGGCCAGATGCCGCGCCCGGAGCCGGAGGAGGAGTGACGTGGCGAGAACACGTTCGGGCGGGCCGGTGCAGCCGCGGAACCCGAAGACGCCCTCGACGAAGCGGGCGCCCGGGCGCCGGCGCAGGACGACGGCTCTGTGCGCGGTCCTGACGGCGCTGGCCCTGTTGCCGGCGGGCTGCTGGGACCACCGGCCGCCGGAGACGTCCGCGTTCATCATCATGCTGGGGTTTGACGAGGACCCGGAGGATCCGGCCATGACCGCGGTGACGCAGCTGGCCATCATTCCCGGCGCGTTCGCCGTCGGCAACGAAGGGTCCGTCGGCCTGGACCAGACGCCCTTCTACCTGCTCAGCGACGCGGCGCCGACGCTGGAGAGCGCCCAGGCCGCCGTCTTCGACCATCTGTCGCGCCTGCCGTCGCTGGAACATATGGACGCCATCGTGTTCGGGCAGGACTTCGCCCGCGCCGGGCGCGCCACGGAGCCGGCCGTCGCGTGGGCCATGCGCCACCCGCAGATTCGCCCCGACACGTTCGTCTTCGTCGCG
The DNA here is from genome assembly GCA_003387805.1 of Bacillota bacterium. Taxonomy (GTDB): domain Bacteria; phylum Bacillota; class Limnochordia; order Limnochordales; family ZCTH02-B6; genus CALJUZ01. The sequence continues at coordinate 3,475 of QGSR01000197.1, forward strand.
GACGGCCCGGCGCAGCCCTTTCTCGACGCCCGGCCGGTGCTGGATCCGCTGCCCGGTGAAGCCATCTCGGCGCTGATGAAGCATTCCGACCGGGTGCACTTCGTCTTTCCCATGCGCCTGTACGAGTTCGCCCGCACCTTGCTCTCCCCGCGCATCGACGCGGCGGTGCCGCTGGTGGGGCGGGTGAACCCTCTCTCGGCGCGGGGGCCGCCCGGGTTCTCGCCGCGGGCTTTCGTCCGGGCCACGGGAGGCTCCGAGCCGGCCGACACGCAAATCCCGCCCCTGGGGAGGGCCATCTTCCAGGGCAAGCGCATGGTCGGCACGCTGACCACCGACGACGGCAGCGGGCTGCGCTGGATTTACGGCGGAAACAAGGGCATCCTGACCATCCCCCATCCCGTGCAGGAAGGCCACTACATCGTGGCCACGTCCATCAACTCCAGCGCCAAGCGCCGGGTCCGTTTCGAGAACGGCCGGCTCGTGCTGGGCATCGAAGTCCAGGCGGTCATGGACGCGTGGGGCGAAGGCATTTTCGAGCCGCTGGCCATTGCCAAATATGCGCCAGCCATTGAGCGGGACCTCGCGGGCATGATCGAAAAGAACGTCCGCAAAACGATGGAGCGCCTGCAGGAGCTGAAAGCCGACATTTTCGGCTTCGGCGAGGAGCTGTACCGCTCCTCGCCGAAGGAATGGGATAAAGTGGCAGAGGTGTGGGACGCCGTCTACGCCGGCGCGGCGCTGGAAATCCGCGCCCGGGTGACGCTGCTGCGGACCGGGCCCACCCGACCACCGGCCATTCCCACCGGTCCGGGGGGCAGGCGGTCGCCGCGCCCGCCCCGCC
>QGSR01000198.1 GCA_003387805.1 Bacillota bacterium
GCTGCTCGTAGGGCCACATGGCCGGCTGCTGCCCCGGCTGCTCCCGGTAGCGGGCCGCGGGTGCCGTGGACATGGCCCAGATGGTCCCACTGCAGTAGTCGCCGAAGAGGTAGTACCCTTGCAGTTCCGGGATGCGGGCGCCCCGGTAGACGTACCCGCCGGTGATGGAGCACCCGAGCGCGTGGCCGTACTCGGCCACCGGCATGGTCAGCCCCCTCATGTCGCAGCGGCGGTTTTCCGGGAAGCAGTGGCTGCCTTCCATGATGTTCCAGCCGTAATTTTGCCCGCCGCGGCTTGTGGCCGGCTGGAAGTTGACTTCCTCCCAGGCGTTTTGCCCTACGTCGGCGATGTACAGATCCCCCGTCGCCCGGTCAAAGGAGAACTTCCACGGGTTGCGGAGGCCCAGCGCCCAGATTTCGGGCCGCGCGCCCCGGCGGCCGGCAAATGGGTTGTCCGCCGGCACCCCGTAAGGGGTATCGCCGTCCACGTCGATGCGCAGCATCTTGCCGAGCAGCGTGTTGAGGTTTTGCGCATTGCCCCACGGATCGCCCGCCCGGCCGCCGTCGCCGGTGCCGATGTAGAGGTAGCCGTCGGGGCCAAAGACCATGGTGCCGCCGTTGTGGTTGGCGGCAGGCTGGTCGATCTGCAAGACGGGCCGCGCGGTGGTCGGGTCGGCCACCAGCGGGTCCGGGCCGACCCGGTATTCCACGATCTGCGTATTCCCGGCGCGGTCCGTGTAGTTCACGTAAAAGCGCCCGTTGTCCGCAAAGTCCGGGTGAAACGCGACGCTCAAGAGGCCCCGCTCGCCGCCGGTGGACACCCGGTCCCGGATGGATAAGAACGGCGTCTCAAGCAACCGGTCGGCCTCCAGGTCATACACCCGGATCGTGCCGGTCTGCTCGACGATCCAGAGGTGCTGCGGGTCGCCGGGGGCGTAGGCGATGTGCACGGGCTGGTTGAAGACCGCATTGAGGGGCTGCAGTTGGACCGGCGGCAAGGCTGCGATGGGCGTCGCCGCAAAGCATCCTAAGACGAGGGTTGCCAGAAGAACCGCACCCACGCCGGCGCGGCCCAGGCGGCTTGCCCGGCCCAGGCTGTTTGCCCGGCCCATGCGTCCGGCCAACCCGGCGAGTACGCGAGAGCGCCTAAAGCACATGCGCGCCACCTCCTGACAGCATCATTCCACGGCGAGGCGGAAACTCCTGACGCACCCCGGATCGCCCGCCGCGCCAAGGCGAGCTTGGGCAGGCGGGCCGGTGGGTTATTCTGGAAGGGAATTTCGCCTGCGGGCCGAAGCCATTCTGCCGTGCCGACGGGAGGGGAGGACCTTGTGACCAACGCGGAGACGCGCGGCTGGGAACCCGCGGTGGTGGATCGCTTCGTGGACGGCTTTGCCGTCCTGCTCGTGGGCCCGGCTGAGGTGGAGCGGGTCGTGCCCCGCGCCGCACTGCCACGGGAAGCGCGGGCAGGCACGTGGCTCAAAACGGCATGGGACGGGGAACAGCTGCTAGCGGCGGAGGTCGATCACATTGCCACCCAGCAAGCGAGGGCACGGATAGCGGAGAAACTGGCCCGCCTGCGCCAGCGGGGGCGGAAGTGACGCCGCTCGCGCCGAGCGTCGCAGGGGGCGAATGGAGCACTCGCAGCGCCGCCAGCTTCGCCGCGATCCGGCCGCGGGCGGCCTGGGTGGCGGCCGCGTCCGGGAGGAAGACATAGAGGGTCCCAGCCGTTCCCGGCCGACTTTCGGTCGCGGGCAAAAGCCAGCCCCAGGTACCAGGCGCAACCCCCTCCGCGGACACGAGGGTGGGCAGCTTGGACGTTTGCGCCGGAGCGGTGGGAAGGCGGGCGATCCACTCCGTTTCCCCTGGGGCTATTAAGAACACAACAAATGCCCCATCGACGATCCGGTCCACGACCGCCATGGCACTTGCGAAACCGGCTGTCGCAGGCGGGACGGGCGCACCGGCCGGCTGAAGGGCGGAATCGCCCGCAGCCGAAGCGGTCCCGCAGGCTGTCCCAAGAGCCGCCCCACATACGATCCACCAGGCGGCGGCCAACAGTAGTCCCGTTGCCAGCGCCCGGGCGCGGGCCGATGGAGCGTGCGCAGGTTGATGGCGAAGTTTAGTCATACTGAACTATTTTGTCTTGTGGCGAGAAACTCCTTTGTCAGACCGTACCGCGCCTTGCGGTATTGCGCAGCGTTCCTGCTTGTAGCGCTGCTGGCTGCGGCGGCTGCGGCGAGTCCCACCCTGACGGCCTATTTTCTCGACGTGGGCCAGGGGGACGCGACGCTCCTGGTGGGCCCCGATTTCACCATCCTCATCGACGCGGGGCGCCACGATCGCGCCGACGTGGTGCCGCATCTGGAGGCCCTGGGCGTGACGGCCATCGACCTTTTCATTCTGACCCACCCGCATGCGGACCACGTGGGCCAATGCGCCGCGGTGGTGCGCCGGTTTCCGGTGCGGGAAGCCTGGCTGGCGGGCAGCGAGCACGCGACCTTGAGCTATGAGCGCTGTCTCGACGCTCTCCTGGAAACCGGGGCCGGCTATCACGAGCCCCGGGCCGGGGAAGTCGTGGAGCTGGGCGCTGCCCGGTTGGAAGTGCTTCATCCGGCGGAGCTCGTGGGCGACTTGAACAACGACTCCATCGCGGTGCGGGTCGTGTACGGCGATGTCATGTTGCTCTTTACCGGGGACGCCGAGGCCGAGGCGGAGGCGGCCATGCTCGCCAGGGGGCTTCCCATGCGGGCCCACGTCCTGCACATGGGGCACCACGGGTCGCGCACCTCATCGACGGCCGCTTTCCTGGCGGCGGTCCTGCCGGAAGTCGCCATCTATTCGGCCGGCCTTGGCAACTCCTACGGCCACCCCCACGCTGAGGCGCTCGCACGGGTCGCGGCCGTGGGAGCGGTCATCTACGGCACCGACGTCAACGGCACCATCCGGGTGACGACGGACGGGCGCACTTACGAAGTCGTGCCCGAGCGGGGCGGCCCGCTGGCCGGGCCGTCCGCTGAGTTGCGGGTTTCAGCACCGGCGGAGGATATGCCGCGAGAGCCGATTGCGCCGGTCGCGGGCATGTGCGGGCCGGAACAAGTCGACATCAACTCGGCCCCGGCGGAGCAGCTCACCCGCATCGTGCACATCGGCCCCGCCTTAGCCGAGCGGATCATCGCGCTGAGGCCGTTCACGTCCGTCGCCGACCTGCTGCGGGTGCCCGGGATCGGTCCGGCGCGGCTGGCCGACATTGATGCGCAAGGACTGGCTTGCGCGTCCGCGAGTGGGGACTGACGCCGGACAGCGCGGGCGGGACACCAGGCGCCGGCGAAAGGCGATCGGGCCGCGGCGGACGGGGGAGACGCCTTGGCTATCCTCTTTGCGATAATCACAGCCTTGGCCTTCGGGACCGGCGATTTCCTCGGCGGCCTTGTTTCCCGGAGATCGCCGCCCCTGGCGGTTGCGTTTTTCTCGCAGCTCGCAGGGGGCGCCGGGCTGCTGTTGGCGGTGGTGGTGCTTAAGGAGGCGCCTCGCGGCCCGGCGCTGCTCTGGGGCACCGCCGCCGGCGCCGTCACCAGCGTCGCCTTTGTGTTATACCTCCGGGGCCTGAGCCGTGGGCAGATGGGGGTCGTCTCCACCTTGGCAGCCGTCTGGACCGCCCTGGTGCCCTTTGCGGCCGGGCTGGCACAAGGGGAACGGCCGGGCGGCCTTGCTCTTCTGGGGGCCGTAGTTGTATTGCTGGGGGCGGTCTTGGTCTCAGGCGGTCAAGGAGCTCCTCCCCGGCGGGCCGGCGGCGCCTTTGCCCGGCAGCGCCGCAACGGCTGGCAGCACTTGCTGCGGCCGGGTGTGCTCGAGGGAACCCTGGCCGGCGTCGGCTACGGGGCTGGCTTCGTCATGCTCCAGCAGGCCGGGCCCGGCGGCGCCGTGTGGCCGGCGCTGGCCTCGACAGGGGCGACCGCGGCGCTCACGGGTGTCATCGCGTGGTTTTCCCGGGCGGCGCTGATCCCGCGCCCGCGCCACTGGCCGCTGGCCGCCGGGATGGGCCTGTTGCATGCGCTGGCGACGGTTTCCCTGGTGCTGGCCGTGCAGTCCGGGATGCTCTCCATCGTGTCCGTGGTGGCGTCCATGGGGCCGATCCCGACCACGCTTTTGGCTTGGCTGCTGCTCCGGGAAACGCTAAAGCCCTCCCAGGTGTGGGGCGTGGGGCTGGGGCTTTTGGGCGTCGCCCTCCTGACGGTGGCCTAGGGGCCGGCTTGGGTGCGGTAAGCGCCGCACACAATCCGAGGAAAATTCA
>QGSR01000011.1 GCA_003387805.1 Bacillota bacterium
CACGTGCATTGGCTGCGGGGCGGCCGCTTCCGGCTGGACGGCGGGGCCATGTTCGGCCCCGTGCCGAAGCCTTTGTGGTCCCGCCGCTACCCCTGTGACGAACACAACGCCATCCCGATGCAGGCCTTTCCGCTGCTGGTGGTCACGCCCGCGCACCGCATCCTCATCGACACGGGCCTGGGCAACAAGCTCACGGACAAGCAGCGCCGGAACTTCCGCGTCGAAGAGGACTGGGCCGTGGAGGAACATTTGGCCGATCTGGGCCTGGGCACGGAGGACATCGACTTCGTCGTGCTGACGCATATGGACTGGGACCATGCCAGCGGCGGCACGAAGGCGGCGGCCCCCGGGCCGGCCGGCCAGGCGGACTCGGGCGGCGCCGGAAGCTCCCGCGGGCCGGCCCATGCGGACGGCGGCGACTCGCTGGTCGGCGCCGCCGTGGTGCCGACCTTCCCCCGGGCCCGCTACGTCGTGCAGAAGGACGAGTGGGAGGCGGCGCTGAACCCCAACAGCCGCACGAAACACGGCTACTGGCGGGAAAACTGGGCGCCGCTGCTGGACGCGGGGCTGGTGGACGTGGTGGACGGCGACGTGGAATTGGTTTCCGGCGTGCGCCTGCACAAGACGGGCGGCCACACCCACGGCCACCAAATCGTGCGCATCGAGTCCGGCGGCGAGACGCTGCTGCACATGGCGGATCTGCTGCCCACCCACGCGCACATGAACCCGCTGTGGGTCATGGGCTACGACAATTTCCCGCTGACCAGCATCGAGGAAAAGGAGCGCTGGCTGGCGAAGGCCCGGGAAAACGGGTGGTGGCTCAGCTTCTACCACGATCCGTTCGTGCTCGCGGCCAAAGTGGACGCGGAGGGCCGCTTGCACGACGTTGTCGAAGGGGTGCTGGGCTGGCCTCCGCGGGCGGCGGAGTGAACAAAGCGGGGCTTCTCGGGGTGGGGCCGGCCGTTGGCGCCATCGCGCGCGAGGCCTGCCATACAACATTTGGAAGGTATGGCGGCAAAGGAAGCGAAATGCAATTTTGTTAAGCATGCGCATCAGCGGGAATATTAGATTTCGGCGGTTTCACGGCGCCGTGCGGCAGGAAACTGAGATCACGACGGCGAACGACTGCAAGGTGTGCCGTCGTTTGGCAGGGCGCGGCAGGGAGGTCTTGGTTCTGGTATGAACCTCATCAAGTGGATCACGTCATCCCGTTTCTGGAAATCCTGGTTCCGCAATCCGTATCCACGGGACCGGCGGTCGCGGGCCATGGTCATCTTGAACAGCTTGGCGCTTCACCTGCACCCCGTGCGCGTGCCCAAGCGGGCCACCAAGGTGACCTACACGTGGGGTCTGGGCGGCCTGGCCACCTGGATGTTCATGATTCTTACTTTTACCGGCGTGTTCCTCATGTGGTACTACATCCCCACCACCGAAGACGCCTACTGGACCATCGTCAAGCTGGAGACGGGCGTCACCTTCGGCTCGTTCTTCCGCAATCTGCACCGGTGGGCGGCCCACGCGATGGTCATCGCCGTCATCGCGCACATGACGCGGGTGTTCTACACCGGTTCCTACAAGCCGCCGCGTGACTTCAACTGGGTTATCGGCGTGGGGCTTTTGCTGCTGACGCTGCTGCTCAGCTTCAGCGGCTACTTGCTGCCCTGGGACCAGCTCGCGTACTGGGCCATCGCCGTCGGCATGGAGATGGGCGGCGCGACGCCGTTCATCGGCAAGCAGGTGCGCATGGCGCTTCTGGGCGGCTTCGAAATCGGGCAGCAGACCCTCATCCGCTGGTACACGCTGCACGTCATCTTCCTGCCGCTGGCAACCATTTTCCTCATGGCGACCCACTTTTGGCGGGTGAGAAAGGACGGCAACATCTCCACCCCCGTGTATGAAGACGACGAAGAAGAGCTGCGCAGAGTCGCCGAAGAGCGGCGCCGGCGGCGCTGAGACGCGCGGTTCGGGAGGGAAGCGGTTTCTATGGCTACGGAAGTCCGGCGACCGGGCACGGACGAAGAGCAGGACGATCTGCTCCGAAACGTAAAGGAAAGTGAACTGAAACCGGTTCACACGTGGCCCCATCTGGTCAGCATCGAGCTGATCGGGGCGCTGATCTTCACGCTGCTGCTGTCGATCATGGCCATTTTCGTGCGGGCGCCGTTCTACCGCATGGCGGACCCGGAGCTGACGCCCAACCCGGCCAAGGCGCCGTGGTACTTCCTGGGGCTGCAGGAGCTGCTCTTGCACATGCACCCGGCCCTGGCCGGCGTGGTGGTGCCTACGGCCCTTCTGATTTTGCTGGGCGCCATTCCGTACATCGACAAGAGCAAGAAGGGCACCGGCATCTGGTTCTACAGCAAGAAGGGCGTGCCCATCGCCGTGTTTTCGGCGATTTACACGACGGTGTGGAACCTGAGCCTCATCCTGCTGGACGAGTATTTGCCGGCGGGCGGCTCCACGGGCATCGCTCCGTTCCTGAAGATGCACGGATTCCCCGATGCCTTCGGCGAGATTTTCGTGCCGCTGGTCTTTATGACGTTCATTCCGTTTTCGCTGTGGGTCATCGTCAAGCGGCGGTGGAACGCGGACACGCGCGAGCTTATGATCGCGATGTACTCGTTCTTCCTGGCGTCGTTCATCGTGCTGACCATCGTCGGCACCGCCTTCCGCGGCGAAGGCATGGCGTTGACCTGGCCGTGGGAGATTCCGCATCCGCCCATCGGCAAGGAGTAAGCCGCCCGGGGCGGCCGCCGGGCGGCCGCTTGGGGGCTTGACGGGTGCGGCGGTGCGGCGTTGTCCGGAGTTGTACAAGACGGCTGTGAGCGTATAGACGTGTCTATTGCAGACGTGTGCTGAAGGAACAAAGAGGTGAAATGCGATGGCGCAAGCCGGCGTCGAGCGGCGCGACGGGGACAAGATGACCCGGCGCGGCCTTTTGCGCAACATTATGTGGGTGTCGGCGGGAGCCTTTGCCCTGCAGGTGGCTGTCACGGGCCTGTCCATGTTCTGGCCCCGCAAAGTGGAAGGGTTCGGTTCGGTCATTGACGCGGGTCCGCTGGAGAACTTCCCCGTGGGCTCGGTCACCCGCGTTCGCGACGGCCGCTTCTACATTTCCCGCCTTCCCGAAGGCATCCTGGCCCTCTACTGGCGCTGCCCGCACCTGGGCTGCACGGTGCCGTGGGTGGAGAGCGAGCAGCTTTTCATCTGCCCGTGCCACGGCTCGGTGTACGAGCCCACCGGGCAAAACATCGCCGGGCCGGCGCCGCGGCCGATGGATGTCATGCAGGTCGAGATCCGCAACGGCCGGGTTCTGGTCAACACGGGCGTCATCCGGGAGCGCGCCCGGCATACGCCCGCGGACGTGACACCCGTCTGAGGAGGTCTTGGGCGCACCATGTTCATGGTACCGGACGTCATTGAGCTGCTGCTGGTCTTTACGCTGTTCTTTACGGGGCTGGCGCTGATGTACCTGGCTCAGCGCTGGATCGACGGCAAGCAGCGCGACGATGCCGTGGATGACGAAGACTGACCGTCGGCCGACGCGGTGAAAGGAGTCGTTCCCCAGTGAACGGGAGAAAGTACGTCGTCGTCCTCATACTCAGCTGGGCGCTCATCATCACGTGGGGCGTCTATCTCGCGTTCGAGGGCACGCGGATGGCCACGGCCGAGCAAGCCCACCTTGACGACCTGATCCAGCGCGGGCTGGTTACGTACGCCGAAAACTGCGTGGTCTGCCACGGGGCGATGGGACAGGGGCACGTGGGGCCGCCGCTCAACCGGGAAGAGTTTCGGGGCAACCCGAACGAAGACAAGGATACGTTTGAATTCATTGTTTCGACCGTGCGGGACGGCCGGCCGGGCACGACGACGCCGCGCTGGGAGCGGCTGGTCACCGGCGAGTGGGCGTCCTACACCGCCATGCCCACCTTCGGCAGCGTGCACGGCGGCCCGCTGAACGAGCTGTACCTGCGGGCGGTGGCCACGTTCATTATGATGGGCGACTGGCGCCAAGTGTCGCAGCATATTCCGGATCCGGTCATTCCGGAAGACCGGGAAGTGGCCCTGAGCCGCATGCCCGACGCGACGGGGCTGACGCCGGAGGAAAATCGGCTGGCGAAACAGCTGTTCATGGACCGGGGCTGCGTGACGTGCCACTCCATCAACGGCGTGGGCGGCTTCGTCGGCCCGGACTTGACGCAGGTCGGCGCGTGGACGCAGCTGCTGCCGGTGGAGGAATGGGAAGCGTTCCTGTACGAGTGGGTGGAGTTCCCGCCGACGAAGGACAACCGCATGCCCGTGTACTGGTCCAACTACTCGGGCCCGCTGCCGTACGCGGCGGTGGGCGCGGCGGCGACGCGTGCGGCCGCCGGCACGGCCGCGGACGGCCAGCAGCCGATGAGCGTGTGGGAGGCCATCGCCCTGCCCCAGCCCCTGCAGTACGGCCCGACGCAGATGCCGCCCATGCCCATGACCGACGAGGAGCGGGCGGCCTTGGTGCGGTATTTGGCCCGCCTGGGGCGGTGAGGGATTAGCCGATGGTCGTCTCCGGCCGGCAGCTGGCGCCTTTGCTGCTGACGGCGTTCGTCGTCGGCGCGCTGTTCCGGATGTACAGCGTGACCGGCATCGCGCTGTACCGGATGTTCGGCACGCTGGGCATCGTGGTGGCGGGCTGGCTGGCCGTGCGCATCGTCAACAGCTGGCAGCTGAAAGACGCCACCGCCGGCATGCACGAAGTGCTGGACGCGCTGCCCGAGTCGTGGCAGGCTCTGGAACGGGGGGCTCCCATCGGCATCCTCGGCTGGCAGGGGTACCTGGTGGGCCCCGACCGCACGCTGGCCGTGACCACCCTGCCGGTGCCCAACTACGCGAAAGGCGGCAGCCTGCGGCGCAGCATGAACCGGGGCTTCGTGCGGGCCCGGGCGCTGGCGGAAACCGCGCCGCCCAAGCTGGTGGTGTTCCCGGTGGTGCCCTGCGTCGTGCTGCTGCGCCGCCGGGCCGATGAGGAAGCCCGGGCCGGCGCCCCCGAGGACACGCTGGTCTTCGACCTTGACAGCTTGAAAGAGTACTTGCTGGGTGAAACGCCCCCCGCCTGACGGCGAGGGGCGTTTTTCGCTGCGCGAGATCAGTGGATCAGACGGCGGGTTACACGGCGGCGTCGGCGGTGACGCCCGCGGCCTGGCGCAGCCACCGGCCGATGGCCCAGGCCGCGACGGCGGCCCGCAAGGCCATGGTGGGGACCTCCAGGTACTCCTGGTCGCTGTGGGCCCGGCCGCCCACCGGGCCCAGCGAGTCGATGACGGGCACGCCCGCGTCCGCGATGAGGTTGGCGTCGGACACGCCGCCCGAGGACGTTTCGGTGAACTCCACGCCGAAGGCCCGGCCCGCTTCCCGCATGTGCTCGAACAGCGCGGCGATGCCTGCCGTGCGCTCCAGCGGCGGCCGGGTAATGCCGCCGGTCAGCTCCACCCGGTAGCCCGGATGCGACGGCCGGCAGACGGCCCGAATCTGCTCCAGTACCGCTTCGCCGTCGGCTTTGGTGGCGAAGCGCAGGTCCACCCGGGCCGTGGCCCGTTCGGCCACCACGTTGCGGGCCGTGCCGCCGGACACGATGCCCACGTTGACCGAGCGGCCCTTTTTCGTGTCGGTGAGGGCGTGCAGGGCCAAAATTTTGCGGGCCAGCTCCTCGATGGCGCTGAGGCCGTCCTCGATGGCCGCGCCGGCGTGCGCGGCTTTGCCGGTAATGGCCAGCGTCAGATCGCCCACGCCCTTGCGGCTGGTGGTCAGCGTTTCCATGGACTGGGCGGGCTCAAACACGAAGGCGGCCCGGCAGAGGCGGGCCTGCTCGTAAATGACGGGGCGGGAGTGGATGGAGCTGATCTCCTCATCCGCGTTGACAACGATGCGCACGTGCCGGTGCAAGCCCCCGGCCCGTGCCAGCGCCTTCACCACGTAGAGCAGGCTGACGATGCCGCTTTTCATGTCAATGACGCCCGGCCCGTACGCCCGGGCGCCCTCGCGGCGGAAGGGCCGGGCGGCTGCGGTGCCCGGCGGAAAGACGGTGTCGATGTGACCCATGAGCAGCACCTGGGGGGACCGGGGGCCGTACGCCACCAGGTGTGGGCCCACGGGCGACGGCCGCCGCTCCGTGGTCAGGCCCAGCTCCTGCAGCATGGGCTCGATGATGTCCACGATGCGCTCGATGCCTTCGGCGTGGCCGGTGCCCGAATCGATGTTCACCAGCCTCTCCAAGAGCGCCAGCATCTCATCCTCCCAGCTGACGAACAACGCTCTCATTTCGTCGGGTGTCAATGGAACGAGGCCTCCGTTCTGTCAAGCAAGCTTCGCCACATCCGTACGCCGCCGCGCCGTCCCCGGCGCGTCCCCCACCGAGGCCGCGGCGTCACAGCGTTTTCTGCTTCGGATCCAGCGCGTCCCGCAGACCGTCGCCGATGACGTTGAAGGCCAGCACCGTGACGGTGATGGCCAGGCCCGAGTACACCGCCAGCCACGGGTTGCTCAAGATGTTGTCCACACCGGATTTGATCATGTTGCCCCAGCTGGGCCACGGCGGCTGCACGCCCAGGCCCAGGAAGCTCAAGCTGGCCTCGGTCCGGATGGCCGTCGCGATCCAAAGGGTGGACATGACCGAAATGGGGCCCAAAATGTTGGGCAGCACGTGTTTGAACAAGATGCGGGTCGTGGACGCGCCCATGGCCCGGCAGGCCACGATAAACTCCCGCTCCCGCAGGGCCAGCACCGGGCCCCGGGCCAGCCGGATGAAGTTGGGCAGCAGCGACAGCGCCACCGCGATGATGACGTTGGTCGTGCCCGGCCCCAGCACCACCACCACCATGAGCCCCAGCAGCAGGCTGGGGAAAGACATCAGCACGTTGACGACGCTGGAGACCATCAGGTCAAACCGGCCGCCGATGTACCCGGACAGGCCTCCGATGACGGTGCCCACCACGCCCGCCAGAAACACCGACGCCAAGCCCACGATGAGCGAGGCCCGGCTGCCGTAGATGATGCGGGACAGGACGTCGCGCCCGAACTCGTCGGTGCCCATGCGGAACTGTTCGCTGGGCCCCCGCAGCCGGTAGATGATATGCTGCTCCGCCGGATCGTAGGGCGCCAGGTACGGCGCGAACACGGCCATGAGCGTCAGCAGGAGGACGACGATGACCCCCGCGACGGCCATCTTGTCCCGGCGAAAGCGGCGAAACCACGGCGCGTTCCAGCCGCCGGCGAACGTCGCGTGGTCCGCCGCGGGCGTGCCGGTTGCTTGCCTTGCAGCCAACGCAATTCCCTCCGTCCGTCAAGCCGTGCGGTCAGTCGTAGCGAATGGTCGGGTCCACCACGCCGTACAAGATGTCCACCAGCGTGTTGACCACCACGATGACCGCGGCGTAAATCATCAGCCCGCCCTGAATGAGCGGATAGTCCCGCTGCTGAATGGCGCCCACCAGCAGCCGGCCCAGCCCCGGCCGGTTGAACACCGTCTCCGTCAGCACCGTGCCCGCCAGCAGCGTGCCGATGTAAAGCCCCATGACGGTAATGACCGGAATCAGGGCGTTGCGCAGCGCGTGATGGTACGACACCCGGCGAGGATGGACGCCTTTCGCGTGGGCGGTGCGGATGTAGTCCTCCTGGAGCACTTCCAAAAGCGACGAGCGGACCATGCGCATAATAAAGGAAGCCTGAATGAGTCCCAGACTCAAGGCCGGCAAAAACGTGTAGTACATCCGCTCGAAGAAGCCGCCCCGGGGGGCGGAGATGACCGGAAACCATTGCAGGTGGATGGCGAAGGCCAAGAGCAGCAAAATGCCCAGATAAAAAGCCGGCATCGACAGGCCCAAAAGCGCCACGATGCGGCTGATGTAGTCGAAGATGCTATTGTGGCGCACGCCCGCGATGATGCCCGTGGGCAGGCCGATGACGGTGCCGATGAGCATGCCCCAGAACACCAGCTCCAGCGTGTCGGGGAACGCCCGGAACACCTGCTCGGCCACGGAGCGGCCCGTAATCAGCGAGCGGCCGAAGTCGCCGCGCACGGCGTTCAGCAGAAACTCGCCGTACTGGACCAGCAGCGGCCGGTCCAGCCCCATCTCCGCCCGCAGCCGCTCCAGCGCCTCCTGCGTGGCGGAGGCGCCCAAAATGGCCACCGCGGGGTCGCCCGACGCCATGCGCATGACGAAAAACACCAGGCTGCCGACGATGAGCAGCGTCGGGATGATGGACAACAGCCGGCGTGCGATGTATGCTGTCACGTCTTTTGCCCCCTAGGCCAAGGCCGGGGAGGCGAGCGGGGGGGTGGGGCTGTGGGCCGCTCGCCTCCGGCCTAAAGCCTGCACTTGGTTAGGGCCGCATGGGCCGCCGAGACTACCGACCGATCAAGTCGGTGTTCTCGTTGTAAATGTAGTGTTCGAACAGGTTGTCGAAGTGGTTGGGACCGATGAGCTCATAGCCCAGGTCCACGTACGGCTGGCGCGCCATGGTGGAGTAGCGCTGCGCGTAAGGCATGGCCGCGGCCACTTCCATGATGATGCGCTGCGCCTCGGCGTACAGCTCCCGCTGCCGCTCGGCGTTGTGCTCAAAGCGCGCCTCTTCGATCAAGTGGTCCACGCTGGCCACCACGTCGCCCAGGTGCGAGAAGTTGGTGATGGCCGTCGGTTTGCCCACGATGGCGTCGCTGTGGTAGAACTGCGACAAGTACACGTCCGCGATGGGCAGACGGGTCGCGTTGTACAGAATGACCCCGTTGCGGTTTTCGCGCACGAGGGCGTGGTAGCTGGCGTGGTCCACGATGTTGAGATTCATGGTCACGCCGATGGCCCGCCAGTGGGCCTGGAAGATCTGCGCGAAGGGCAGGTAGCTGGACGCTTCGCTCATGTAGATGTCAAAGGTGAAGCCGTTGGGATAGCCGGCTTCCGCCAGCAGCTGCCGGGCCCGCTGCGGGTCGTAGTCGTACGTCTCGATGCCTTCGGTGGTGTGGCCGAAATAGCCCATGGGCACGGGGCTCTTGAGCTCCCTGGCCAAAGCGGGCCCGAGGAACTCCACCACGTCCTGGCGGTTGATGGCGTAGGACAGAGCCTGCCGCACCAGCAAGTTGTCAAAGGGCGGCATGGTCATGTTGTACTGCAGGAAGTAGCCGTTGCCCGGGCCGACGGTGTCGACGATGAGGCCCTGGGACCGCATGCGGTCCACCCAGATCTGCTCGGCGTTGCCGTCGGCCGCGTCAATTTCCCGGGTCCGCAGGGCCAGCTCACGGGTGGCCGTGTCGGGCATGAAGAGGAAGACGAGGCCGTCCAGCTTCGGCGCGCCCTTGAAGTAGTCCTTGTTGGCCGCCAGGACCACGCTCTGGCGAGGATTGTACTCCTCGATCATGAACGGGCCGGTGCCGATGGGGCGGAAGCGGTACTCCTCGCCCAGCTCCTCCACGGCCTTCTTGCTGACGATGAAGCCGGAGTGGTAGCCCACCAGCCGCAGCAGCGTGAACGGGTCCGCCGCGTGCAGCTCAATCTCGACCGTGTACGGATCGACGGCCCGCACCTCTTTGATGTTGGCCACCTCGCTGCGCCACGGGGAGCCCACTTCCTCGCTCTTCATGCGGTTGAAGGAGAAGACCACGTCCTCGGCCGTGAACTCGCCGTAGCCGTGGTGCCACTGCACGCCTTGCCGCAGGTAGAACGTCCAGACGGTGCCGTCTTCGTTGACCTCCCAGCGCTCGGCCAGGTCAGGCTGGATGCGCTCCATGTCCACCGTGCCGGGCGGCAGGTCCACCAGGCCGTTGAACATGGCTTTCACGATGGGGTACTCCCCGAAGTTGGTCGCGAAGTGCGGGTCCAACGTGCCCACGTCGGCCACGCCCGAGCCGATCCGCATCACCTTGGCGCCGGCAGGCGCGGCGAAGACGAAAGCCGTCAGGGCGAGGGCGACGACCGCGGCCGCCAGGGGCAGCAGCCGAAAATGAGACCGCATCTTGCTCAGCATGTTTTCATCTCCTTCTCTCGTCATTCACCGGTTCCGTACTGCCGCGTGTGCTCGCTGCGCTCGCTCACGGAGCTGGCTGCTTGGTCCTCGTCCGCCCGCTGCGGGCCCGGACGCGGCATCCCTCCTTCCGCTGCAGCGTTGGCCGAAGGTTCGGGCCCGGCGGCGCAGGAGGCCTCGTCGGCGCCGCCGTCTTCGGCCCCGTCGGCGCCGCCGGGGAGAACCCCGAACTGTTCCGAAATCTTCCGCGCCGTGCGCCGCAAAAGCCGCAGGCACATTTGCCGCCGCTGGGCGGTCATGCGCACGGTGGGGCCCACTACGGACAAGCTGGCGGTGACGTAGCCGAACACGTCCCGCACGGGGACGCTGACGGCCGTCACGCCCTCCTCGTTTTCGCCGGTGCTGACGGCCCAGCCCCGGGCGGCGATGTCGGCCAGCTCGCGCCGCAGCTGGTCCAGCCGCCCGAATACCGGATCGTCGGGCGGCAGGTGGGCCCGGAGCGCCTGGACCACTTCCGGCCAGGCCATGTGCGCGGCCAGGATTTTGTTGGACGCGCCCGCGTGGAGTGTGCGGCGCTCGCCGACGCGGCCGGTCATGCGCAGCGAGTGGGGGCTTTCCACGGCCGCGACGATAACGGTTTGCCCGCCGTCCACTTGGGTGAGTTTCACGGTCTCTTCGGTCAGCTCGGCCAGCTGCACCATGTGCGGGTACGCGGCCCGGGCCAGCGCGGGCTGCGCCATGCGGGCCAGGGACAAGATGCGCAGACCCAGGCGGTAGCGGCGGGTGAGAGGGTCCTGGCTGAGGAAGCCGTGCTGGGCGAAGGTGGCCAGCGTCTTCTGCACCAGGCTCTTGGGCAGGTCCAGGCGGCGGGCCAGTTCCGAAACGCCCCACTCGGGCCGTTCGGATTCGAAAAACGTCAGCATCCACAAAGAACGATCAAGCGTTTTGAGCAAGTGCGGTCTCGTCATGGCCGCCCCCTTCGTTTCTATATCAGAAACGACGTACCTATATCAAAAACGTTGCCTAGGAAATTCCCTTCATTGGCGGCGATTCCTGCCGCCGGGCGCACATTTTTCACGATCCGGCGAGAAAAAAGCAGGGAGGGAGACCCGGCGCCGCCCAGCGCCTCCAGGAGAATGTGCTGCTCGGGGCAGGGTTGCGGCCCCCGGCGGCGAAGCATTCTTAAGCCCCTTGGCCTGCGGGGGCCCAGCTTGGTATAATGCTTCTATGTTATAATGGATATACACGGAGTCGGCGGGCCTTTGGGGAGGCGAAACGTTTGGCTCACTATATTACCACCGATTGCACCGGATGCACCGCCTGTGTCAAGGTGTGCCCCGTTCAATGCATCACCGGCGACCGCCGGCAGCTGCACGTCATCGACAGTTCCATCTGCATCGATTGTCACGCGTGCTCGTACGTCTGCCCCGAGGACGCCATTGAAGATCAGTTCGGGAACCGGCTGAGCCGCATTCCGGGGCGGTCCAACTGGCCCAAGCCGGTGGTGGACCCGGACAGCTGCACCGGCTGCAATTTCTGCGTGGACATCTGCCCCTTTGACTGCTTGGCTTTGACCGGCGACGAGTTCAACGGCCTGGCCGAGCTGGTGGATCCGAAATCCTGCGTCGGCTGCCGTTTGTGCGAGGGCGTCTGCGCCAAAGGCGCCATCGTCGTGGTGACGCCGGACAAGATCAAGACGGCGTTCGTGGCCTGACGGCCCGGCGCCGTCCATCGGTGACGGAACGAGAACTCCCCTCTACGCTTCGCGGCGGGAGGGGAGTTTGTGCATGATGGGGATGAGAAGCCGTGAGCTGGCTGCGCGATGCCGTTGTCCATCAAAAGGCCCGGGCCATGGCCCGGCAGTGGCAGGACGTGGGCGCGGCGCTGATGGATCTGCTGGGCGACGAGCAGGCGCTGGCGGCCATCCCGCCGGAGGCGGCGTGGACGGTCATCGAAGGCCTCCGCAAGGGCCTGCGGGACATGGAGTCGGCCGTGCGGCAGGCGCGGAAGCACGAACTCCCGGCCGGCGCCCGGCGGGCCACGGGCGACTTGCTCTACGCCTTGACCGACGTGCGGGACGTCATTGAAAAGCACGTGGTGCCCGCGGCCGAGAAGCGGTGGGGCTTGCCGCCGCGCGGCGCGCGATCCTAGGTACCCGGCCGGGCCGCCGCGCGGGCGGACGGCGCGGCGGGCGGCCGGCTTGCGGGGACGTCGGGGGACCCTTTCCGTCAACAGGCTAGACCGGGGGGTGGAGCCTGGCCGGCCACGACCTCATTACCCGGGACGCGGCGTGGAAACTGCTGACCGAGTACACGAAAAGCGAGAGCCTCCTCCGCCATGCGCTGGCGGTGGAGGCGTCCATGCAGGAATACGCCCGCATTTTCGGCGAGGACGAGGAGCGCTGGGGCATCGTGGGCCTGCTGCACGACTTCGACTACGAACGCTGGCCGGACCCGCCGGACCACCCGCTGAAAGGCGCGGCCATCCTCCAGGAGCTGGGCTGGCCCGAGGACGTCATCTACGCCATCAAGAGCCACGCGGACTATCTGGAGCTGCCGCGCGTCGACAAAATGTCCAAGACGCTGTACGCGGTGGACGAGATGAGCGGCTTCGTCATGGCGGTGGCCCTGGTGCGGCCCAGCAAGAGCATCCACGAAGTGAAAGTGTCGTCGGTCAAGAAGAAGCTGAAGGATAAAGCTTTCGCCCGGGCCATCGACCGGGACATGCTGCGGGCCGGCGCGGAGGACCTGGGCGTGGAGCTGGACGAGCACATCGCCAACGTCATTTCCGCGCTGCAAAAGGTCGCGGATCAGCTGGGTCTGGCGGGGACGTCCCCTTCGCAGGAGACGCCGGCCTAGCGCGGCCCGGGGCCCGTCTCCTCTCTTGCGCGCGTCCGCGAAAAGTTCTTGCATATTATTTCAGAGTCCATGTATAATTAGTCAAACCGTCCCCCGGCGGCGGGGCGGGCGCCCGTGCGCGCCCGGACCTGGCCGCGTGCCGGGCCGGCCGCCGGCGGCGCGCGCCGACGCCGTCGCATCATGACAAGAGGTGACCTTTGTGAAACACGTGCTTTCGCTGCACCACATGCCCGCGGAAGACATCGCCGCCGTTTTGGAGACGGCCGAAAAGGTGAAGAAAAATCCCGAGCGGTACGAAGACCGGCTGAAGGGCCGCACGCTGCTGATGCTGTTTCAGAAGACGTCGACGCGCACGCGGCTGTCCTTTGAGCTGGGCATCCAGCAGCTGGGCGGCCGCGCGGTGGTCATGGACTGGGACAAGTCCAACTTCGCCATCTCGCCCATTCGCTACGAGGCCCGCTACGTGTCGCGCCACGCGGACGTCATCATGGCGCGGCTCATCCGCCACAGCGACTTGCGGCAGCTGGCCGAGTCGGCCGACGTGCCGGTCATCAACGGCTGCGACGAGCGGTACCATCCGACCCAGGCGCTGGCCGATCTGCTGACCATCCGGGAGCGGGCGGGCGGCTCGAAAGACGTGACCGTGGCCTACATCGGCATGCACAACAACGTGGCCAACTGCCTCACCGCCGGCGTCACGAAGATGGGCTACAACATGATCCTGATCACGCCCGAGGCGAATGAAGCCGCCCGGGACGAGGAGCTGCTGGCGGCCGCCAAAGCCACGGGCCGCCTCGAAATTACGACGGATCCGCGGGCGGTGCGCCAGGCCGACTTCGTGTACACCGACACGTGGGTGGACATGGAGAACTTCAACAACCCGGCCTACGCCGAGGAGAAGGAGCGGCGGCTCCGGGTGATGATGCCGTATCAGGTCAACGCCGAGCTGCTGGGCGGCAGCCGGCCCTACATCATGCACGACATGCCGGTGCACCCGGGCCTGGAGATCGCCGAGGAGCTCATTGAATCCGAGCGCTCGATCATATATGATCAAGCTGAGAACCGCCTGCATGCGGAAAAGGCGCTGATGCTCCACCTGCTGGGCGCCGCGTGACGCCGGCGCGCCGGCCGGCCGCAGCCGGGGCTTGCTCACCGGCTCATCCGAGGAACGGGTTCGGCATAGATTACATTGCAGCCGTGGACGCCGTGCTGAAAACCCCGACACCGCAGCTTCGTTTTCGGACATACTAAGGTTGTCGAGAGCACCCGCCCGTCCATAGGCGTTCCCACTGAGAAGAGCGGACAAGGCCGCGGCGCGGCCGTGACATGGCTCGTCCGACGACGTCGGACTGTCGGAACGCAGGAGAAAGCGTGAGCCGTGCAGAAGAGAACCGCAAAATGGCGCTCTGACCGCAAATTGGCTCACTTGTACTGTGGGGGATGACCCATCGCGACACGGGTCCGTCGTGCCGGGCGCAATGATGGTCGGGGCCGGCGACTGCCCTTCTCCGGGCCGGTGCGGGCGGCCGTCGGGGAGACGCGGTCGGTCCGCGCCCTCTTAGGGGCGGCGTGCGCGCTGGCCGTGCTGTGCACGCTGCTGGCGGCGCCGGGCACGGGGGCGGCGGCGCCGTCCGTGGACGAAGTGGTGCTGAACGTCCGCGGCGCGGCGGGCGTGCGCCCGGAGGCCATGCGCTTCCGCCAGGACATTACGCTCGAAGTGCTGTTTCTGCGCTGGAACTTTCACGCGGACGTGACCCGCAGCGGCGACCGCGTGGAACTGGTGTTGCACAACGCCCCCGGGTTTATCGACGAAGACGTGTCCGCCTCGCTTCTCGAAGTCAGCGAAGGCTTGGACCATTTTGATCTGCGGCTGGTGGATGAAATTCGCCGCGGCGGCGACGTGGTGTACGTTCTTCAAGGGGTCCCTCGGAGAGAGGGGGGCGCGCGAGGCGGCAGGATCTGGGTCAATGCGCGCACATGGCTGGTGGAAAAGGCGGAGCTGGAGTATCCCTGGGGCATGCTCGAGGTAGAGCAGACGTTTCAGAACATCAACGGATACACCGTGCTCAGGGAGCAGAAGGCGTCGGTGAGCCGTCTGGGCGCGCGCATGACCGTCCGGTACAGCGACTACTGGTTCGCCGGGGGAGAATGAGAAGATGATTGTGGGGGAAAGACGTTGAACAGCGGGTTTCTCACCGACAAGGTCCGACCGGCCAAGACGGCGACCCGGATGGACAACGAAACGTATCGGATCCGTGTCGAGGATCTGTTCAAAGAACTCCATGACGAGTCCGGAGCGGTCAACGAAGCGGTCAAGGAGCAGCTCAAGGAGCTGGCGCTGCTGCCGCGCAAGACGCGGCACTTTCTGCGCGTGCTCAACGATCAGCCGCTGGAGGTCCAGGCGGAGTTTTACCGCCACATTTTCCGCGAGGTCAAGGGCGACGACTTTTACAAGGACCTGGAGCGGCACGTGCGGCACCGGTTTTACGAGGCCCGGGACGAGTTCAAGGAGCTGCTGGGCATGCTGGACGACCCCGACGCCATCCAGGCGCTGATGCACGTCATCGCGCTGACCGAAGAAGGCTGGCTGGCCGGGGAGCTCATCCGCATCGTGCTGGCCCACGATCCGGAGCAGGCCCGCGAGCCCGTGCGCCACGCGCTGGAGTCCGGCGACTATTTGCTGCAGTGCCTGGGCATTTATCTCGCGGGCAAGAGCAAGAGCGACCCGCTGCTGGAGGAGCTGAGCCGCTTCTACCGGCGGCCCTTCGGCGACAAAGTGGATCGCCTGGAGCGCAAGTCCTACGACGCGCTGCTGGAAGGCTCTGAAGGCGTCAGCGACGATTTGATCCTGCGCTGGCTGCGGGACAGCAGCGCGCGGGTGCGCGAGGTGGGCATTATCGCGGCGGCGCGCCGGCGCCTGAAGGCGTCGGTGGAGGACTTGGTCCGGCTGGTGCTGGTCGACAACCGCACCCGGCCCCGGGCGGCCCAGGCGCTGCTGGACTTCGAAGCGGAAGGCTTGCTGGAGTTTTCGCCGGAGGATGAGGCGGGGCGGGCCATGGCCGGCATTTTGAACGCCGCGAAGCGGGAGCCGCTGTTGAACATGCTCAAGGAGCTGACCCGGGATGAAAACGCCACGGTGCGGGAGCTGACCGTGAAGCTGGTCCGGCTGCTGGACGAGCCGGCGCCGCTGGCGGGCGCGGTCCGCTCGGCCGTGGACGACCGGGTGCGGGGGGTGCAAGTGGGCGCGCTGGAGACGCTGGCCCGCATCGCCAAGGAGCGGTTCTTCGACGCGGCCGCGGAGACGCTGTCGGACCCGGCGGCCCACGAGGAAGTGGTGCAGCGCCTGCAGGAGCTCATCGCGGAGACGATGAGCGCCGAGGAGCGCCAAGAGCTGGAGGCCGAGACGGAGCGCCGCCGCAAGCGGCGTGAAGAGGTGCTGGACAAATTCGCCCGGCCCATCGAGTCGTGGCGCCACGATCTGGAGTAAGCCCGGCCGCCGGTTCGTCGGCGGCCGTTGCGCGCGGCGGGCCGGCCGCGGCCGGCGGTCAGCGGGGCCCGGCCGTCCAGGGCTCGTCGCCGGCACCGGCCCGGTGCGCGACCAGGCGGGCGATGACGAACAGCAGATCCGACAGGCGGTTCAGGTAGCGGATGGTCTCGGGCGAGATGCGCTCCGCCCGGGCCAGGCTGACGGTGCGGCGCTCGGCCCGGCGGACCACGCTGCGGGCCGCGTGGGCCAGGGCCGCGGCCCGGGGTCCGGCGGGCAAAATGAAGCTGCGCAGCCGGGGCAGCTCAGCGTCGAAGCGGTCGATGGCCTCCTCCAGCGCCTTGACGTGCCGTTCTTCGA
>QGSR01000199.1 GCA_003387805.1 Bacillota bacterium
CGGTGCGGATGTCAAGCAGGGTGCGGACCGCGGGGGCTCCGCCCGGGGCGCTGCTGCTGACAGGGCTGCTGCTGACGGCGCTCTTGCTGGCGGCGGCGTGGACGCCGGCGGGCGCCGCGGCGGACGTCATCAACCCCGAGCTGGCGGCCAAACTGGCCACCCTCGGACCCGACGAGTTGGTGCGGGTCATCATTTACATGGAAGAGCAGCCGTTGGTCACGGCCGCCATGGGCCCGGACACGGTCAAGTTCTTGCTGAAAGACGCCGCGGCCCGCAGCCAGCGGCCGGTGCTGGACTTCCTGGCCCAAGGGCAGGAACGGGGCGACGTGGCGGTCTACAACAGCTTCTGGATCGTCAACGCCGCGTTCGCCGAGATCCGCGCCGGCGCCGTGGAGCGGCTGGCGGCGCTGCCGGGCGTGAAGACCATTCGGGAGGACTACACGTTCAGCATCGACCAGACGTCCCGCGGGGAGATGCGGGCGGCCCAGACGCCCGTCTGGGACCATTACGCGACGACGTTCGTCTACGACGTCTGGGAAAAGGGCTACACGGGCCAGGGCGTCACCATCGCCATCGCCGACACGGGCCTGGACATCACCCACCCCGAGCTGGCCGGCGCCCTGGGCGGCAGCGGGCCGTACCACACGGGGTACTGGGCCGAGTTTGACGCGGCCGGCTTCCCGGTGTCCGGATCGATGCCGCACGACACCTCAAACCACGGCACGTGGGTGGCGTCCATCGCGGCGGGCCGCAGCGCGGGCGAACACACGGTAGGCATGGCCCCCGGCGCGACGCTGGCCGGCGTCATCGTTATTCCGGGCGGCACCGGCACGTGGCCCCAGGTCATCGGCGGCTTGCAGTGGGTGGCCGAGCGGGGCTTCGACGTCGTCAACGGCTCCTTCGGCGCCAACACGACCGATCATGAACTGGCCGTCGTGACCGACAACCTGGCCGCGGCCGGCGTCGTGCCGGTGTTCGCCAACGGCAACTGGAACCCGCTGCAGCCCAATCTGTACCCGCCCGGCGTGCCCGGCAACACGCCGGCCGCCATCGCCGTGGGCGGCTTCGACCTGGACGGCGAGTCCGCGTGGTACAACTTCGGCGGCATCATTGAGTATCCGGGCTACGACTACCCGGATGAGTTCAGCAAGATGAAGCCCGACCTCAGCGCGCCGGGCATGGAGCTGTTCGGCGCCCTCGCGGGCGGCGGCTACTACATTGACGGCGGCACCTCCGGGGCCTCGCCCCACGTGGCGGGCGCGGTGGCGCTGATGCTGGAGGCCAATCCTTTCCTCACGGTGGACGACGTCAAGCACGCGCTGTACACCAGCGTGGGCGGCCACGAGGAACTGTTCGGCTGGCCGGACTTCGAGACGAAAGACTTGGACCTGGGCTGGGGCCGGCTCAACGCGCTCCGCGCCGTCGAAGCCGTGGCGCTGCCCGAGGCGGGATTCGTGCGCGTCACGGGCACCGTCGTGGCCCGGAGCAGCCTGGGGGACGAGCCCATCGCAGGCGCCGTCGTCACCTTTGACGGTCCGGAGCACGCGTCGTTCGAGACGGACGCGGCGGGCTCGTTCTTCGCCGAAATTGCGGAAGGCTTCTACACGGTGACGGCGTCGGCCACCGGCTTCATGCCCGAGACCCGGGAGATGACGCTCATCGACCAGGGCCACGTCATCGAAATCCATTTCGCTCTGCAGGCGGCGCCGCAGGGAAGCGCCGTCGGCCGGGTCACCGATGCGGACACCGGCGCCGGGCTGGCCGGGGTGACGGTGACGGCCCACACGGGTCAAGCCACGACCACCGGCGGCGACGGCACGTTCTCGCTGCCCCTGCCCGAAGGCGCCTACACGCTGACGTTTGCGCGCGACGGCTACTTCGCCGAGCAGCGGGACATCCACGTCTTCCCGGGCCAGGCGTCCCAGGTGGACGTGGCCATGGCCTTCGGCGACCGGACGCTGCGCGGGACGGTGACCGATGACGACGGCGCGGCGCTGGCCGGCGTGACGGTGCGGGCGGCCGGTACGGGCATCGAGGTCGCCACCAGCGCCGACGGCGCGTACGCGCTGGACTTGCCGCCGGGCGAGTACAGCCTGGAGTTCGCCAAGCTCGGGTACGTGACGACCGCCTTCACCGCCGCCGTCGAGCGGGGCCAGGTGACGACCCTCGACGTGACGCTGCCGCGGGATGCGGGCCGTTTGGCGGGCCACGTCACCGACACGGACGGCCAGCCGGTGGCCGGGGCCGTGGTATCCATCCCGGAGCTGGATTTGTCAACCGCCACCGATGACGACGGTTACTACGGGTTGGACGACGTCCCCGCGGGCACCTGGCGGGTCACCGCGAGCCACGGCGATTTCTGGGCGCAGTCCGCGACGGTGCACGTCGCGCGCAACGAGACGACGACCCAGAACTTCCGCTTGCAGCCCGTGAAGCGCTTCACGCTCTACCGCACGGGCTTCGACACCGCGGACGAGCAGGACGGGTGGTCGTTCATCAACTATCGCGGCACCTTGGCCGAATGGCACTTCACGGGCGAGGACTACGTCTCGCCGCCGTACAGCGCCTGGAACGGCGATCCGGCAACCGGGAGAATGCCCACCAACCAGGCGGTGGGCCTAATCTCGCCCGTGCTCGCGCTGCCTGCCGGTGCGAATCCCGACCTGCGGTTCACCTTCCGCGGCGAAATCGACGGTCCGTGGCACGCCTTCGCCGTGTTCGTCTACGACTACGACGCCGGCGTCGAACGCCTGGTCTTCCTCCATGACACGGGGGACCGGGTCGAGTGGACGGACGTGACCGTCCCGCTTGGGGCGTATGC
Organism: Bacillota bacterium; assembly: GCA_003387805.1. Lineage (GTDB taxonomy): Bacteria > Bacillota > Limnochordia > Limnochordales > ZCTH02-B6 > CALJUZ01. The sequence continues at coordinate 2,822 of QGSR01000199.1, forward strand.
GGGCCACACCATCCACGTCGAGTTTTACGTCGAGACCGACTTCGTCGTCGGCGCCACCGACGTGGGCATCTTCGTGGACGACGTCGAGATCGGCTGGACGGATCCGGAGCAGCTGGGCACCGTGGCCGGCGTCGTCACCGACGCGGACGGCCGGCCCATGGCCGGGGTGACGGTGTCGGTGGCCGAACTGACGCCCGACGGCGCGGTGACGAAGACGGCCGCCACGGTCACCGGCGACGACGGCCGCTACGAGCTGACGGTGGCTCCCGGCGGCTGGACGCTGCGGGCCGCCAAGCTGCCCGACTACCTCATCTTCGAGGAGATGGTCTACGTCGAGCCCGGCGGCGCCGTGGAGAAAGACGTGGAGCTGGCGTTCAACGAACCGCCCGCGGCGGTGGCCGGTCTCACCGCCGAGCCGGGCGACGGATTCGTCCGTCTGAGCTGGCAGCCGGGCGCGGACGCCGACTTGGCGGGCTACAACGTGTACCGCTCGCTGGACGGCGCCAGCTTCCACCGCATCGGCTTCACCGAAGCCCCGTCGTTCACGGCGGAAGGGCTGCAAAACGGCTACTCCTACGTGTTTGCGGTCCGAGCGGTGGACGCCCTCGGCAAGGAAAGCGACGAGGCGCGGGTGGAGGCCGTGCCCATGCCCACGGCGCCCGCGGTGGAGCAGTTTGACGTGCAGCCGCGGGTCCTGACCCGGGGCGGCTCGGTGCTGGTCACCGCCGTGCTGAATCACCCGCTGGGCGCGGAGACGCTGGACGTGCGGCTGGAGGCCGCTCGGGGCGACACCGTCGTCCGCCGGTGGGACTTCCCGGCCCAGGCGCCGGGCGCGTTCGAAGCGGCCGTGGAGACGGTGGATGACTTCGGCCGGCCGCTGGCGCCCGACGTCTACGGCATGACGCTGTTTGTGTCCGATGCCGACGGCGCGACGGGCCGGTCCAATACGGTCAACGTGGCGCTGCTCTCGCCGGTGCCGCAGGCCCTCAGCTTCCTGCTGGGCAACAACCCGTTCAACCCGGCCCAGGAATCCCAGCGCATCGAGTTCACGCTGCCGTCGGCCGGGCGGGTGACGGTGTCGGTGTTCACGCTGGACGGCCGGAAGGTTGCGACGCTGGCGGACGGCTACCGTGAAGCCGGCCGTCACGTCACCTTCTGGGACGGCACCGACGATGCGGGGCGCGTCGTGCTGTCGGGCATGTACGTCGTGCGGGCGGAATTTACGGACGCCGACGGACAGCGGACGACGCTGACGCGCCATTCGGTGGTGGTCAAGTAGGCGGTGCGGCCGCCGGGGCGGGGGCGGCGCGAGCGCCCCTGGCCCCGGCGGGGCCCGCCTCGCCGCCGAGGCCTTCGTCAGGGCCGCAGAGCAGCGTTCCGCTGCATCCGGGCCGGGTTTGACTTCGACCAGGAAGGTCCAGGGAGGTAAACGAATGCGGACGCAACGAGTGCGCAAGCG
>QGSR01000200.1 GCA_003387805.1 Bacillota bacterium
CGCCCACCCCACCTCCAGCAATCCAGCCACCACCAGCGCCACCCAGGCCAATCCGCCGCTCCCCCTTCGCAATGGCTGCTCGTACCATTTTAGCGCAAGCAGGCAGGCGTCAACAGATTACCGTTTAATCTTCCCAGCGCCAGTGGCGGCCGATGAGTTTAAGAAAGCGGCTTGGTTCGCGAAAGCTGCACCCGCCGCGCCACGGCCTCGAACTGCGCCCGGAAGCGGCTCACCACTTCCCTGCGGGCCTCCGCGCCGTTACGGACAAGGGGGATCAGGTAAGTCAAGAGCTCGCGCGTGGCTTCGACGTCCTCGTCGGCTTTGTGCGCCTGTCGCGGCGTCAGTGCCAGCGTTTCAACCAGCTCTTCCAGCGCATAGCTTTCCGCCTGCACGAACCGGCGAGCCATCTCCCACGTGTCGGCCCACTCCCAGACGGGCATTTCAACCCCTAAGCGCTCGGCTTGCCCCACCAGCATAGCCACGTCGAAGTTCACGTTGTGTCCGACCAAAAGGCTGCCCGCGGCGAAACGGGCGAATTCGGCCAGCACCTGCGCCGGATCCTCACCGTGCCGGCGCAGGAAATCGTCGCTCCAGCCGTGCACTTGGTCACTGGCGCCCACGGGCACCGTGTTCCGCAAAAACTTGTGAAAGCGCCGGGCTGGCACGCCGTTTTCCAGGCGCACGGCCGCGAGCTCCACGATCTCGTCCTTGCCCGGCACCGTGCCCGTCGTTTCGGCGTCGAAGATGGTAATCGAGCCACGGTCGAAGGCTTCCAGCACATGGCCGACCGGCCCGCCCCAGCGCAGCGTCGCCGGCGCCACCATGTCCACCAGGCGCAAGCCGTGCGGCTGCGCAGCCTCAATGGCGGCCAGCGTCCGCTGGCCGATGCCCTGGGCCGGCCGCTGCAGCGTGCGGCGAAAGCTGAAGCTGTCCGCCGGGTTCAGGGCGAAACGCAGGTGAGCCAAGGCGTCCTTCACTTCCTGCCGGCGGAAAAACTCGTACTCCTCCACGGTAATGTGCGGCACGCCCAGCGCTTCGAACGTGCGAGAAATGTCTTGGGCCCGGTAGTTGGCCCGAACCAGAACGCCGATGCGGTGATACGGAAGTTCCTCGCCGGCGGCCGCCCACTGCGCCCGCAACCGCTGGATGCGCTGGGCAATCCAGCGGGCTTCTTCTTCCGAGTCGTCGGCAAAGTGAACACCCACCGGTTCGCCCTGGGGTGCCCGCACGTCGGCGCGGGCCGGCTCGCGCTGGCTGTAGGCCGAGACGACGGAGGCGGCCACCTCGATAAGGACCCGCGTGGATCGGTAATTTTGGACGAAGTGGAAGCGCCGCACGGGACCGAAATCTTTCTCAAACCGCCGCAAAATCTCGTCGGGGCGCGAGCCGCGCCACTCGTAGATCGTCTGGTCGAAGTCGCCGGCCAGCACAATGTTGCCGCTGCCGCGGGCCAGCTCCCGGAGCACCAAGTACTCCGCCAGATTCGTATCTTGCATTTCGTCGACCTGCAACATGACAAAGCGCCGGCGCCAGCGCTCGCGGACGTCGGGCCACTCGTCGAACAGCGCCCGCACGAAGAGCACCAGGTTGTCGAAGTCCACGGCCCGCTGGGCCAGCAGCTCGTTCTCGTATTCGAGAATCAGGTCGTGCAAGGGTGCGGGGAACGTGCCGGCGACCCGCTCGCGCAGTTCACCCAGGCGCAGCGGGCACTGCGCTGCCAGGTCGGCTTTCGCCCGCTGAATGTTCCGGTACAACTCGCCGGGATGCGTAATGGCGCCCGGCCGGTCTCGGAAACGGGTGCTCATTAGGTAGCGCAGGAGATCCTCCGCGTCCTGCTCGTCGTAGATGACGAAATCGGGCGGCAACCCCACCCGCTCGTACTCTTGCCGCAGCAGCCACGCGCACAAGCTGTGGAACGTTCGCACCATAATGTGCCGGCCGGCTTGGCCGCACCGGGCCGTCACCCGGTCGCGCAATTCTTGGGCGGCCCGGTTGGTGAAGGTGAGGCACAAGATGCGGTCGGCGGGAACGCCGCGCTGGATGGCCGCCGCGGCTCGATCGGCCAGCGACCTTGTTTTCCCCGTTCCTACAGGCGCGTGCAGCAGCGCCGCGCCTTCCATGAAGTCGATGAACGCCCGCTGTTCTTCGTTGGGCGGCATGTCAGCCGCGACGGCGTCGCGGGCCGGGTTCAAGTCCGCCACGCTTCCCACCCCCTGCGCGGTTTCACGCGGCGACTACTTCTTCTCATTATCTAAGGAAGCGGTCATTGGCTGATATTAGCACGGTTTCTAGAAGATTCCTTTGTCTCAGCAATGAAGTTGAATTGGTGTTCTGTGAGAAAACGATTTGCCGGAGGAGGAACACGGCGGTGCTGTTGATTAACCGGAAAGCGTCGAGCGTCGTACTCGCGGTCGTCGTTGCGCTGCTGGCCGTTGCGGCGGTTGCGCTGGCGCAGAGTCCGGCGCAGCGGCTGAGCAACGGTATCGTCGCCTTACTTACTGACTGGGGCGAGCGAGACTTCTACGTGGGCGCCGCCAAGGGCGTGGCCCTGTCCATCTTCCCCGAGGTCAAGCTAGTCGACATCACCCACGACGTGGAACCCTACAACATTATGGAAGGCGCCGTCACGCTCATGCTGGCGGCCCGCGAGTTCCCGGCGGGCACCACCTTCGTGGCGGTGGTAGACCCCGGCGTGGGCACCGAGCGCCGGCCCATCGTTGTGCACACGCAAAACGATCTGTTCTTTGTGGGCCCGGACAACGGCATCTTCACGCTGGTCATGCAAGAATTCGGCGTGAAGGCCGTCTATCACATTACGAACTCCAGCTTCATGCGCCCGGGCAAGATCTCGTACTCGTTCCACGGGCGCGACATCTTTACTCCAACGGCTACGCACATCGCGGCGGGCCGCCCGGTATCCGAGGTGGGACCGGTCATCGATGACTATGTCTTGCTGGACATTGAGCCGGCGCGGCTGGAAGGCGAAGCGCTCATCGGCGAGATCATCCTGGTCGATGTCTATGGCAACCTGCAAGCCAACATCGGCGCCGCCTTGGTGGAGGAGCTGGGGCTCCAGTTCGGCGACGAAGTGTGGGTCACGGTGGGCGACACCACGGTGCGCAGCAAGTTCGTGAACACCTACGGCGACGTCCCCGTGGGCGACGACCTGATATTCATCGCCAGCACCGACCTGCTGGAGATTGCCGTCAACTACGGCAACGCCGCCGAACGCTTCAACGCCGGCATCGGCTCGCCGGTGCGGATTGAGCCCATTCGGTGACGCGCCCGAGGGGCAAAGCGGAGCGAAACAATGAACGTGGGTGAGGCCTGCCGGCGGCAGGCCTCGCTTATTGTTTGACGCTCCGGGACGGTGCGGCGCAACGCTTGCACAGTCTACTCTTCTACCGAAAATCTTCGACCGCGAGCAGCTCGATAAGCCGTGCCCACGTGGTGGCGACCGGAGCGCCTTCTTTGCTTTCGGGAGCGACAGTGCGCTTCACGTTTTCGACGGCGGTGGACGTTAAGCTGCCGAGCCCTTCAAGCTTTTCGGCGATCGGTGACACCGGCAAGCAGTAGTACGCGGTGCTGCGCGGGTTTGGATACCCCAGTTCCCGCATGCGCCGCGCCGTCAAGAGCCGCGGGTCGCCGATGACCCGCCAGAGGGATGCGTGCGCGAGCGGCGGTCCGTACAAGACGACGATTTCCGCGGCCAGCTGCTCGGAGCCGAGGCCGACGCTGCCCGTGCGCTGGTCCGCACGCATGTTGTACAAGCCCGTTTCCCGAATCCAGCGAAAGTGTTCGTCGTCGCGGACGAAGCCCAGCAGCACGCGCGTATCCGCGGGTGGTCTCGTCAAGAACGAAACAGCCTTAACCCGCGCCCCGGCCGGCGGTTCGGCAAAGATCTCCCGCTCCCAGTAGCGCTGCCGTTCATGCTGGGAAGCTTGGTCCGCCACGTGATCGAGCACCGCCGAAAGAAACTGTCGAATGCCGTGTATGCCCAGAGCCTCGCCGTCGCGGCCGGGCCGCAGCGCAAACGCGCCGAGTCCGGGAAGAATTTCGTGGTAGCGATACAGGACTTGGTTTTCGTCGCCGGGGTAAATCACGTAGGCGCCCGACGAGCGCCGGATGGCATCCCGGTAGGCGTGCATCTTCAAGAGGTCTTCCGGAACAAGCCCGGCGGCGCCCGCCGCGTCGCCCTCCGCCTCCCTTTCGCCGGTGTCGTCGGCATCCGGTTCGCCGGCAGCCTCCAAG
>QGSR01000201.1 GCA_003387805.1 Bacillota bacterium
ACGACGTAGCTTTCCGGCTCGCCGGGTTGGATGGTCACCTGGACCTGATATTGCGCGGCGCCGGCCGGGAGGGCCAGAGAGGGCCAGACGGCCGCCGCGAGGGCCGCGAGAACAGCGGCCGCCCGGCGTGCGGCACAACGCACAAAAAAATGCCGACGCATGCCCACTCTCCCTTTCGGTCGATGGGCATGGCGGCACGCCTATGGTATCAGGCGACAGCAGCCGTTGTCAACGCCTCAGGTGCCCGTCGAGCCGAAGCCGCCGGCGCCCCGCTCCGAAGGCTCCAGGTCCTCGACCTCCCGCCAGGAGATGCGGGCCACCGGCATGACGACCAGCTGGGCGATCCGGTCGCCCGGCTGGACGGTAAACGGCTCGCGGCCCGCGTTTTGCAGGGCGCAGAGAATCTCCCCGCGGTAGTCGCTGTCGATGACGCCCACGCCGTTGGCCAGTTGGATCCCGTGCCGGCTGGCCAGCCCGCTGCGGGCAAACACGAGCGCCACCAGTTGCGGCGAGGGCAACGCGATCGCGATGCCGGTGGGAATCAGCCGCCGCTCGCCCGGCGCCAGCGTCACCGGCTCCGCCAGGCACGCCCGCAGGTCCAGCCCGGCCGCCCCGGCCGTCGCATAGCTCGGCAGCGGGAACCGTTTCGCCAGGGGCGATACCCGGCGCACAGGCACCGCAATGGTGTCGTTGAGCTCCATCATTCGCCTACCGCCTCCGCCAGGGAAGCGCCCTGCAGGGCGTCGGGGATGGCCCCGAGCCCGACGATGGTCAACCGCTCCGGCGGAAGGAGCTCATCGGCGAGGCGCCGGACTTCCTCCAAGGTAACCGCGTCAATGCGCCGCATGAGCTCCCGTGGGCTCAAGTAAGCCTCGTTGTCGAGCACGGCCCGGCCGAGCCTGCTCATGCGGGCCGTGGTGTTTTCCAAGCTCAGCATCAAGGCCCCTTTGGCCTGCTCCTTGGCCCGGTCCAGCTCCGCGGCGCTGATGTCTCCCCGGTGCACGGCGGCCAGCTCGGCCCGGATTAAATCGAGCACCTCGGCCGCCTTGTCGGGGCTCGTCCCGGCGTAGACCGCGAGCACTCCCGTGTCCCGGTAGCCGGAATGGTAGGAGTAGGTGGAGTAAACAAGGCCCCGGTTTTCCCGCAGCTCCTGGAAAAGCCGGGAACTCATGCCGCCGCCTAGGATCGTGTCCAAAAGGTGCAAGGCGAAGCGCTGCGGATGGGTGCGCGGCAACGCGGGCACGCCGACGCACAGGTGCACTTGTTCGCAGTCTTTCTCCACCATGACGTACGCCGGACGGTAAGACAATGCCGCGGGCCCGCGCCCCGATCTGGGCCGGGCGGGGCTGTCGAACAGCCGCGCGACGTGTTCCAGGAAAATCGCATGGTCTACGTTGCCGGCCGCGGCGATGACCAGGCCGTCGGGGGTGTAGTGGGCTTGCATAAACCGCAGCAGGTCCTGGCGGGTGCAGGCGGCAACCGTACGCTCGCTGCCCAGCACCGGGCGGGCCAGCGGGTGGGCGCCGAAGAGGGCCTTTTCAAACACGTCGTGCACCAGGTCTTCGGGCGTGTCCTCAGCCAGCCGGATTTCCTCCAGGATAACCTCCCGCTCCCTGGCCAGGTCCTCCGGCCGGAACACGGACTCAAAGAGCATATCCGCCAAAATGTCCAGGGCCAAAGGCAAGTGCTCGTCCAGCACCCGCGCGTAGTAGCAGGTGGTTTCCTTGGTGGTGAAGGCGTTCAGCTGCCCTCCGGTCGCGTCGATGGCCTCCGCGATGTCCCGCGCTGAGCGCCGCCGGGTGCCCTTGAACAGCATGTGCTCCACGAAGTGGGCGATGCCGTTCTGTTCCGGCAATTCGTCGCGCGAGCCTGCATCCACCCACACGCCCACGGCCACCGACCGGACGCCGGGCACCCGCTCGGTGATGACCCGGGTCCCGTTGGGCAACACGGCCTGCTTCGGCAAACCCAGCCCCCCCTATCGACTCTCTGCAGGCTATTATACAGGCCGCGCGCAATCCGTGGCAAACCGCACCCCCGCCGCTCCTCGACTGCCAGGCCGCCCAGCTTCCGGCCGCTGGCGTTCCCGCCGGATCTTGCCGGGAGGATCCGCCTGCTGGCCAATGAAAACCGAGCCGTAGGTCATCATCGCAAATCGCGATAGTTCCGGAGGCACGCCATGACGCTGCAGACGCTCATCTTTCTCCTTTTCTCGCTGCTGGTGGCATGGGCTCCCTTCGCGGGCGGCCCCCGGGATGACGCACCCGCTGATACGGCCGGAAACCGCTATCTATTGGCGGCAGTCGAAGGGCACAACGTCGCCCTCTACGCCTCCCCGGACGAAAAGCAGGCGGTGGCCAGCCTGAAGCAAGGCGACCCGCTGACCATCCTTGATCGCCAGCCGGGCTGGCTGCGGGTGCGGACCGCGGCCGGCGAGGAAGGCTACGTGCCGGACTACCTGGTGCGCACGTACGGGCGTGAAGCGGGCTCCGGGCCCGTGATGGTGTTAGGCTACTACATGCAGGACACCCGCCGCCCGTCCTGGCCGGCACTGCAGGCTAACACCGACGTGCTGACGGCCATCGCCCCATGGGCCTGGGGCCTGGATGCGCGCGGCAACCTGCGCCCGGTGTACACCAGCGAGGCACACCTCGCGGACGTGCTGGCCTTTGCCGGGCGCCGCGGTGTCGAAACCCACGCGCTCATCCACAATTTCAACCCGGATCTCGGCGCCTTTGACGCGAAGATCGCCGAGGCGGTCCTCACAGATCCGGGCATCCGGCAGCGGGCCATTGCCAACATCGTGGACGCTGCCAAACGGTGGGGCGTAACCGGCGTTCACATCGACTTCGAAAACGTGCCCCGCGCCCGCCGGGACGCGCTGACCGACTTCGTCAAGGAACTGGCGGCGGCCCTGCGGCCCATGGGGCTCAAGGTGAGCATCGCTGTGCCGGCAGTAACCCGCAGCACAGCCGGCGCGAGCTGGAGCGGTGCGTACGACTACGCTGGACTCGCCGCCCATGCGGATTTCCTCATGATCATGGCCTACGATCAACACTGGCGCGGCAGCGCCCCGGGACCGGTCGCGTCCATCGCGTGGGTGCGGGAAGTGATCGAGTACGCCATCGACCCGCAAGGCGGCGGCGTTCCCGCGGACAAGCTGGTGCTGGGCATCCCCGCCTACGGCTACGACTGGCCGGCGGATACCCCTTGGGCGGACGCGGTCGCGTATGCGGACGCGCTGCGCCGCCTCAGCGCGGCCCAGGCCCGCAACCCGGCGGTGCGCCTGGAGTGGGATGCCGAAGCCCTGGCGCCCACCTTCCGGTACGACGGCCGGGTAGTGTGGTTTGAAAACCACCAGAGCATCGGCCACAAGCTGCTGCTGGCCTTTGAGTACGACTTGGCCGGCGTGGCTCTCTGGCGGCTGGGTCAGGAAGATCCGGCCACATGGGATCTCCTGCGCCGGGCGCTGCTCTAGGCCGAGTGGGCGAGGGCGCGGCCGCAGGCCGGAGGCCTTAGTGCGTGGGCGTCCGTGCCGCCGCCAAGAGCCGCCCGACAGGAATCACCTGCCAACCGTCCGCCAAGAGCCGGTCGAGGATGATCGGCAGCGCCGCAAGGGTCGGTTCCGTAGGGTGCATGAGAACGATCGCGCCCGGCTGCACCCGGGAGAGCACCCGCTGGACAATCGTTTCCGGTGGAGGCCGCCTCCAGTCCACTGTGTCTACGGTCCACATGATGGTCCAGTGGCCGGTCTCAGCCGCGACCCGCGCGATGCGGGGGTCGACTTCGCCGTAAGGCGGCGCAAACAGGGACGTGCGCACACCGGCGATGGTTTCGAGGCGCTCCTGGCCCCGCCGGATCAGCTCGGCCAGCTGGTCATCCCCCAAAGCCGTGGGATGGTCATGACGGTCGCCGTGGTTGCCCAACTCATGACCGCCGGCCGCCATGGCCTGGATGAGGTCGGGCCGCCGCGCCGCCCACCGCCCCGTGGGGAAGAAGGTTACCTGCACCCCGCGCTCCGCCAGCACGGCCAGCATCCCAGGCACGTACTCGTCGCCCCAATCCACGTTGACGGCGAAACCGACGAGGCGCCCGTCTACCGGCACGGCGTACACCGGCTTGCGCTGATCAAGGCCGAGCACCGCCGCCAGCAGCAGGTAGACGCCCCCCGTCCACCGGCGCAACCCGCCTACCCGCACGGCCTGAAACCACACCAACCGCCAGCGCCCCCATGGGACCCGTTCCTTGGG
>QGSR01000202.1 GCA_003387805.1 Bacillota bacterium
CACCCGGAAACCCAAGCGACGTCGCCGAGGCATGTTACAAGTCCACCGACGTCGTGGCAAACGAGAATTCGTCCGCCGGATCATGCCGCTCCCACCCGCTCGTCAGCCACGATCCGGCCGTCTTCGAGTCGCACGATTCGCTTGACGTGCTCCAACAGCCGCGGGTCGTGGGTCGAAAACAGGAACGTAATGCCCCGCTCGGCGTTCAGCTTTTTCATGAGCTCGATGAGGGCCAAGCCCGTTTTCGAGTCCAGGTTGGCCGTGGGCTCGTCAGCCAGTACCACCCGCGGCTCCGCCGCCAGCGCCCGGGCCACCGCTACCCGCTGCTGCTGCCCGCCGGAGAGCTGGTTCGGGCGGCGATGGGCCAAGTCCGCGATGCCCAGCGCCTCCAGCGCGGCCATGGCCTTCTGCAGCCGCACCTTCTTGGGCACGCCTTGCAGCTCCAGCACGAACGCCGCATTTTCTAGTACCGTCAGCACGGGGATGAGGTTGTACGACTGAAAGACGAAGCCGATCTCCCGCAGGCGCAAGTGGGCCCGGGAGATAGGGTCAAGCTGATCGGTGCGCCGCTCGCCCAGCCATGTTTCTCCCGCCGTAGGCTTGTCCAGGCAGCCGAGCAGATGCAGGAGCGTGCTCTTGCCCGAGCCGCTGGGGCCTGCAATCGCGGTGAACTCCCCGGGCATCACTTCCAGGTCAACGCCCTGCAGCGCCGGGGTGCGCACGCCTTCGCTCTCGTACACTTTCGTCAGCCTCACGGCGCGCAAAATCGGTTTCACGGACCCTTCACCTTCCCTGCCTACGCCACGTGGCGCATGGCTTCAACGGGTTGCAGGCGTCCCGCCACCCAGGCCGGCCAGAGGGCGGCCGCCAGCGCCGTAACCAGCGTCAGCGTCACCGTGACGGCCACCTGTGCGGGCGTCACCGCGGGGTAGAACACCAGCGGCATCCCGTACTCGGCCAGCACTTCGTCCAGCCCCGGAAAGCGCACGCCGTCGGACCACGCGGCGATGAGCAGCCCGCCCACCGCAAGCCCCACCGCGGCCCCCGTCAGCACCAGCACCAAGCTCTCCGCGAACACCATGCGCATCACCCTCCAGCGGTCAGCCCCGAGGGCGATGATGACGCCGAACTCGCGGATACGCTCGACCAGGCTCAAGTAAATGGTGTTGACGACCAGCAAGCCGGCCAGGACGAAAATCAAGCAGGAGAAAACGGTCATGGTGGGTTCCATCAGGTCCAACAAGACGGCCATGTCGGGCGCGGCTTCTCGCCACGTTTCAACCAGCACTTCCGGCCCCAGCGCCGCCGCCAGCCGGGATTTGGCTTCGTTGATGAGGGCTTCGGTCGGCGGGCTCTGCTCGCCCGAAAGATGCACCTCGAAGCGGGTCACAGCGCCCGGAGCGGCCAGTTCGCGAGCTCCCTCCAAAGACAGGTAAGCCGCCTGCATCTCAAGGGACGTCTGCGGAAAGTCCAGCAGTCCGACGAGAGTGTACGCGGCGGCGCCCCAGCCCTCCGTGCCCGGCGCGAAAACGTAGACGGGATCGCCCAGTTTCACCTGCAGGGCGTTGGCCAGCGCCTCGCCCAGCGCGATCTCGTCCCAGCTGCCCCGCGCCGGCAGGCGCCCGGCCGCGAGGTGTTTTTCCACAAACCGCTGGTTCAGCAGGTCGTCTTGGTCCAGCCCGATGATGAGCGCACCGCGGGAACGCGTTTCGCCGCTGATCAGGGCAGGCACTTCCAGAACCCGGCGCAGGCGTGCGTCCGGGAGCTGCCGCCGTAGCGCCGCCTCCACCGCGTCCGCGTCCCGGATCAGGCGGGCGTCGAACTCTTGCGTGTCTTTGCCGCGGGCGCTGATGACCTGCAGGTGGCCCAGGTCGGTCGTGAGCAATTCGAACATGCCGTTCAACGTGGCTGTCACGAAACCGAAAAACAGGATGGTGAAAACCACGACCGCCGCCACCGCGCCGGCCGCCAGGAGACTCCGTGTCCTATGCCGCCAGACGTTGCGCCAGGCCAGTGCCCACATTCACCGGCACCCTCTCTCCAGGGCCTGCAAGGTAAAGCACGCTTCCGGCACGGCGGCGTCCAACTGAACCTCCGTGAGGCGCACCACGGTTCGGTAGCCTTCCCGGGTCCGGTCCTCCACCAGCATGTGCCGCGGCACGAACCGGCCCCCGGCGGTGAGGTAATCGGACAAGACCACGCGCTTGACGACTTGGCCGCGCTGGTCGTAGTAGTCGGCCCAGCGGGGCGTCAAGGTCGCCTCGTCGACGCCCAGCCGCACGCGCCCGTACGGCGTGGGGGCGCCCGGGCGCGGGGTCAGCTCCAGCACGAGGAGGCCTTCGTCCCCGCTCTCGGTATCCCGGGAGGCGAAAGCGGCGACGTAGTCCTTCTCGAGGTCCCGGCCGACGAGATCGTTGTAGCTGACGTCGGAACCGAGGAACGCGCCGCTGCGGCCGCTGGGCGGAAGCCGCAGCGACCGGCCCAGGCGGGGATTGTACAGCCACAGATCGTCGCCGTCCATGAGGAACGCCTGGCCCGCTTCCCGGGGCGGCGCCACGATACGGATGAGGCCGCGCTCGTCGCCGTCCGACACGATTTCCATCACGTATTCCGTCACCCGTCCCGGCCGCTGGACGACGAACGTGTAAGTGCCCAGCAGCGGCCCGCCGCGCAAGTTGTCCACCACCGCCGCCAAGACGGCGGTCGGCTCCATTCCCGGCTTCTCCGGCCTCGGCTCCGCCGGACCAGGCTCACCCGCGCCTTCGGCGGCCGCCACGAAGACCGCGGCCAGAGCCATTACGGCCGCCAAGGCCAACACCATTCCGCGCCGCCGTTCCACGGCTACCTCATCCCCTTCCCGCTGCACAACCACTGCCGTACGCGCCGCGTCATTCGGTCCGCATGGCCGTCGCCGGATCGAGGCGGCTCGCCCGCCGCCCCGGCACCAAAGCGCTGAAGACGACCGCCGCGGCGATGACCATGCCCGAATATCCCACGTAGGCCGCGCGCACGGCGCCGTACACTTCCTCGCTCAAGCCCGCCGTCGGCAGGCCAGCGCTGATCGCGGCGAACATCGGGCCCAGGATGTTGTAGTTGGCCAGCAGCCAGGCGACGCCGTAGCCCAGCGCCAGCCCCGCCAGCCAGCCCAGCGCGCACGTCAGCAGCGCCTCCAGCGTCACCAGCCGTCCCAGCCGGCGCGGCGTCACACCCAGCGCGCCCATAATCCCCAGCTCCCGGGTCCGTTCCACCACGCTCACAAATACCGTGCTGGAGACGGCCAGGGCGGCGAAGGCGTAAACGACCACCGCCAGCACGTGGGCGAAAATCCGGTTGGCTTCGACGTCGGTCTTAATGGGGCCCACCAGGTCCCACACGCCCCGGGCGACCACGCCTGCCGGCAGCCGCGCTTGGACGCGCGCGGCCACCGCGGCCTCCGCTCCTCGCGCGACGTCCAGGTCGACGACCGTCGCGGTCGGCACGCCGGTCAAGCGGCGCGCGTCTTCCAGGTGCACGATGACCGCCGTCTGGTCCACCGCCGCGACGCCCGTGCGGGCGATGCCGACGACGCGCAGGCCCATGGCCTGCGGCCCAGCCAGCGAACTCGCGCTGACCACCACGGTTTCGCCGACCCGGGCGTCGATGCGGCGCGCGACGTCCGCGCCCAGCACCACCTCGCCCGGGCCCTCAAGCCATCGCCCCTCGGCCATCTTGCTCGGGATCCGGCTCAGCGCCAGCTCGCCGGCCGGATCGACGCCCACCACTTCGGCTCCTTGGGTTACGTAGGCGGATTGCAAAAGCGCGGGAAAATGAAGCCGCGGCGAAGCGGCCCGGACGCCCGGGACGCCGGCCAGCGCCTGCACGAACGCCAAGTCGGCCAGGTGGTTTTCGGGATCGGGGTCTTCGTACCAGGCGTCGGCGGCGACGCGCACGGGAGCCGAGATGTAACGGCCGTACGATTCGACCACGGATTCGCTGTAGCCGTCCACGAAGCTCCAGTAGGCAATGGTGAGAAACGTGGCGTACGCGACGACCAGGAGCAGGAGAATGGTCCGCTGCCGGTGGCGCCACAGGTTGCGCCAGGCCAGGCGCAAGAGAGGCGCGGCGGGGACCGGAGCCTGAAGGAGAGTGGTTTTCGTCACTGCCCGAGCCACCGCCTTTCCCGCACAACACCGAACGCTCAGGCGTGAATGACCGCCCGGTCAGCACCTTTATTCTCACGTAAAATCGGCCACCCGGGCAA
>QGSR01000012.1 GCA_003387805.1 Bacillota bacterium
CCCTCCGCCAGCCCCGTTTCCCGAGACGGCGGGGGGGTGGGTGGGGTGGGCGGCGCGGTTCTGATGGACACCATTTTCCAGCAGGTGCGGGGCGTGGCCTTGCCGGCGGGCATGGAGGCGTACCTCGTGGACGCCGAGGGCAAAGCCGCGACGCCGACGCCGTCGGTGGCGGATATGGACACGCCTCTGGCCACCGCCGCCGTGGCCGCCGTGCTGCGCCAGGAAAGCGGCATGGGCCGCTACGACAACCCGGCGGGCGCGCCGGTGCTGGGCGTGTACCGCTACATCCCCGAGCTGGACTGGGGCCTGGTCGTGGAGATGGACCAAGCGTACGCCCTCAGCGCGGCCAACGAGATGGTGGGCTCGCTGCGCACCTACCTGATCGTCGGCGTCGTGGTCACGCTGCTGGTGGTGGTGGGCTTCGCCGTGGGCATGTCGGGCCGGCTGACCCGCCCCGTCGTGCAAACCCGGGACGCGCTGGAACGGCTGGCCGAGGGCGACATGACCATCGGCGCCTTGCAGCCCGGCACCGGCGACGAGCTGGACGACATGGCCGCCGCCTTCAACCGCGTGCTGGAAAACTGGCGCCAGGCGTTGGTGCAGGTGCGGGACACGACCCGGGAGCTGAGCGAAAAAAGCACCCACGTGGCCACGGCCGCGGAGCAGGCGCATACGGCTACGAATGAGATCGCCGAGACCATTCAGCAGGTGGCCGCCGGCTCCGCCGACCAGAGCCGCCGCGTCGAGGAGGCCACCCGGGCGCTGGACGGCTTGAAGCAAGCCATCGAGCAGATCGCCGAGGGCGCTCACCAGCAGGCCCGCGCCGTACAGGAGGCCGTCAGCGTCGTCGAGGACTTGCAGCAGCGGGTGGACGAGATCCGTAAGTTCACGGAGCTGCTTTCGGATTCCGCCGAGGAGATGACGGGCGCGATCCGCACCGGCGGCGCCCGGGTGACGGAAGCCGTCGCGGGCATGGACGACATCCGGGCCACGGTCATGGACACCGCCGCCCGGGTGCAGGAGCTGGGCGCCCAATCCGAGCGCATCGGTGAGATTGTCCAGCTCATCTCCGGCATCGCGGACCAGACGAACTTGCTGGCGCTGAACGCGGCCATCGAGGCGGCCCGGGCCGGCGAGCACGGGCATGGGTTTGCGGTGGTGGCCGACGAGGTGCGGCGCCTGGCCGAGCGGGCGGCCCGGGCCACCGACGAAATCGAGCAGCTCATCGCCTCGATCCAGAAGGGCATGACCGAGGCCAGTGCCGCGATGGTGCGGGGTACGGAAAAGGTGGCGCGCGGCACCGAGCTGGCGGCCGGCGCCCGGGAGGCGCTGGACGGGATTCTGCACGCCCTGGAGGCCACCGACGAGCGGTTCCAGGGCATGCTGCACCACACCCGGGCCATTGTCGACGGCTTCACGCGCATTACCGAATCGGTGGGCAACGTGGCCCGCATCACCGAGGAAAACGTGGCCGCGACGGAGGAGATGGCCGCCCAGAGCGACGCGGTCGCGTCGGCGATGCAGGACGTGTCCGCCGTGTCCGAGCAGACGGCCGCCTCCATGGAGGAAGTCAGCGCGGCCACCGAAGAGATGACGGCGTCGAATCAAGAGGTGGCCAACGCCGGCGAGACGCTGGCCACGCTGGCCGCCGAGCTGGAAAAGCTGCTGGGCCGGTTCCGGGCGTGAAGCGCCCCGGATAAGCTCACGGTTCAACCGCATTCGGCCGGGATCGCGGCGGACGCGGACCCGGCCGGACAATTTTGTCGGGTGGTGAGCGGCGCATGGAGCTGGACCTGCACTACACGGATCCCCGCTCGTCGCCGGGTAAAAGGCGGCCCGCGACGCCGGGCAGGAGAGACATGCCCGCGGTCGAACTAGATCTGTTAGACTGTTAACTATCATGATGGTCGTTGCGCAGTTCGTTGGGAGAGGTGGACGTGGCGAAGAAAAAGTCGAAGTCTCGCAAGCAGCAGCCCTCAATGGGTTTGATCATCGGGGTCGCCGTCGTCCTTGTCGCCGTGCTCATCGGGGCGCAGCAGTGGTGGAACCACCGTCAGTTCCAAAACTCCATCCGCGCGGCTTCCTACTATGAGCAGTTCCCGACCGAGGGCACCCGCATCGGCCGGGCCGACGCGCCGGTGCAGGTGGTGGAGTATTTCGATTTCCAGTGCCCGCATTGCCAGACCGCGTCGGATCGCATCGTCAAGCCGCTGATTGAGCAGTACGTGGCCGAAGGCTCCGTGGCCTTTACGTATCGCTTCTTCCCGATCTTGGGGCCCGAGTCGGTGCTGGCCGCCCAGGGCGCGTACTGCGCCATGGAAATGGGCATGTTCTGGCCGTATCAGGATTACTTGTTTGCCAAGAAGGGGCTGGGCAACCGCGGCACGTACAGCCGCAACAACCTGATTGCCTACGCGCGGGAGGTCGGCCTGGACGCCAACGCCTTCGCGGAGTGCCTCGAAAGCGATCGAGCGGTGCAATACGTGCGGGCGGCTCACGACCAGGCGGTGCGCCTGGGCCTCATCGGCACGCCGACGTTCTTCGTCAACGGCCAGCCGGTGAGCCTGTCCAGCTGGGAGGACATGTTCCGTGTCGTTGAGCAAGCCTTGGCGGCTGCCGGCCGCTGAACGAAGGACCGAGAAACCCGAAGGCGACGCGGGCGGCGGCACCGGGCGGCGGGCCGCGGCTTCGGCCGCGGAGGCCGCCGCGGACCGGGCCGGCGAAGCCCGGTGGCCGCTGCCCCTGGCGGGGCTGAGCCTGGGCGGCGCGGGGTTGTCCGCGTATTTGTGGCAGGCCAAGGTGGGCGGCACCGAGCTCATCTGCGGGCCGCTGGGCGACTGCGTCACCGTCAACGCCAGCGTGTTTTCGGAGGTTATGGGCGTTCCCGTCGCGCTGCTGGGCATGCTCATGTACCTGGCGCTGGCGGGCGTGCTGCTGGTGGTATGGCGCCGGCCCGATTCCGGCCTGGCCAATTACGGGTTCGCCCTGGCTTTGGCAGGGACGCTGTTCTCCCTGTACTTGACGGGCCTGGAGGCCTTCGTCATCGGCGCCTACTGCGTCTGGTGCCTGACGTCGTGGATTCTGATTACGGGCATCACTTGGCAGTGGGGCCGGATGCTGCGCCGGACGGCCCGCAACGCACACTGAGTTGCCCGGCCGGCGCGGGCAGGACCGCCGGCCGGCGCCGAAAACCGGACAGCCAGTCAAGTCCATCAAGCTAGCCAAGCCGGTCAAGCACCCCTCGGGCGGGAACGTCGTCAGCCCGAGGGGTCTCTTTTGGGACGGCTGATTGCGGGCGGCGCGTCCCCTCGGCCATCCGCATCCTTTCGCCATGTAGAGAAAGTTAAAAGTTATATGTCTTATTGTTTTCGGCTTATGGCCTCGCGCCAAACAGCCGATGGAAATTAGCGTAAGCACCATTGTCAACTACGCGTCCCGCGGCGGTTCGGCCCGGACGACGCGCTGCGCGTCGGGACCGTACGCGACATATCATCGGAAGGGTTGGAAGCGTTTCGATGGGTGCCTCAGAGCCCATATCGCAGCTTCGAACTCTCAGCCCCGAGCGAGTGTTTGCCGGCATGGTGGAGCTCCTGCGGGGCCGGATGGGCGCGGACGTGGTGTGGATGCAGTACGAGGGCCGCGACGGCCGCGTGCGCCTGCTGCAAAGCCCGGACGTGTTTGACTCGCCGCCGCTGGAATGGCCCCGGTCCGCCTGCCGCGCCGCCCTGCGGCTGGAGAGCGCCGTCTTCGAGAAGCATATCGACGTAGCCAAGGTCGTGCCCACGAGAACGCCTCTTTTTCTGTCCCTGCTCGTTTGCAATCCCCTCGCGTTGAATGTCGGACGCATCGTCCTCAGCGTCGGATGGCATCAGGAGCGCGTCCTGACGCCGCAAGACCGGGAGCTTATTGACATGTGCACCCGACTGGGCGGGGCCGTCATGGAGAACGCGGCGTACTACGGCGAGCTTTCGTCGCTGTACGCCGGCATGATCCGGGGGTTCGTGTCGGCATTGGAGATGCGCGATTTCGAAACCGTGGCCCACTCGCGGCGGGTGGTGACTTACACGCTGCTGCTCGCGGAGCGGATGGGCGTCGCGGAGGGCTTCTTCCACGAGTTCTCCCTGGGTGCGGCGCTGCACGACGTGGGGAAAATCGCGATTTCCGACTCGATTTTGCGCAAGCCCGGAAAACTGACGAAGACGGAATACGCGCTGGTGCAGCAGCACCCGGTCATCGGCTGCGACATGCTGCGGGGAACGCTGGCGCCGTATCCCATCGCGCTGGAGATGGTGCGGCACCACCACGAGCGGTACGACGGCGCCGGCTATCCCGACCGGCTGGCTGGCAGCGACATTCCCTTCGCCGCCCGCCTGCTGGCGCTGGCCGACGCATTTGACGTCATGACCAACGACCGGCCTTACAGCCGGGCCCGGTCCGTGGAGGAGGCGCGCCGTGAGGTGGCGGCCCACCGCGGCACGCAGTTTTGCCCGCAGTGCGTCGACGCGTTCATGAGCATCGAGCCGTCGGCGCTGGAAGCGGTGCGCCGGGGCGAACTGGACCGCTCGCTCATCTTCGACGATCCGGATTTGCAGCCGGGCGGTTTGCTCAAGCGGCAGGATTCCCTGCCGGCGGTTGATATTACTGAGTGAAATCTGCCTTTGAAATCACGCTGACGATGTCCATCGGCATGGAGCTTGGGGGGTGGGGTCCGGCCGTTTCGGCCGGATTGCGGCGCGCAGTGCGTTCCCGACGCTGGGGGCTTGTCCTGACGGGTTCGGCGCGCCGGCCGGCGGAACGCAAGGAGGATTGTCCGTGGAGACGAAACGCCCCCGGGACGGGGAGCTGGCCGCCCTCCGGGCGGTGTCGGCCGTCAGCGGGCTGGCGCTGGAGGCTTCCCACGAGGACGACTTTCTGCGGGGCGCCGTTGCGGCGCTGCGGGAGTATGCGGGCGCGGACGCGGTGCTGGTCCGGATTTGGGAGCGCCGCATCGAGACCCGGGCCGTGGCCGCCGAGGAGGGCGTCCACCTGTTGTCGCCCGGCGAGCTGTCGGCGCCGCTGGCGCCCGAGGACGTGCGCTTTTGGCTGGCCCAGGCCGAAGGGTACTATTGCGGCGACGTCACCGCGTCGCCGGCGGTCAGGCGGGAGTTTCGCGACCACCTGCTGAGCCTGGGGCTGCGGTCCGCGTTCGTGGTGCCGATGATTCGCAGCGGCGACGTGCTGGGACAAATCGTCTTCGCGTGGAAATCGGCCCGCGAACCGGACGCCCGCTGGAAGGCCGCGCTGCGGCAGCTCACCGCGTACACCGCGACCCAGTTTTCGCTGCTCCACTGGAAACACGGCAACGAGCGGGATCCCATGACGGGTCTCTTGAATTGGTACGGCCTGCGGCGGCGGTGGGAGCGGCTGGCCGGCGCCCGGCGCGGCGCGGTGCTGTTCGTCGAGGTGGGCAATTTCCGGTCGGTGGTGGAGGCCCGGGGCCGGCTGGCCGGCGATGACTTGCTGCGGGAAACGGCCCGGCTGGTGCAGGATGCGGCCTTCAGCGCTCATGCCGATGCCTCTGGGGCGGCCGACGGCCCGGGCGCCGCCCCGAGCGGAGGTGCGTGGGCCCATGCGCCCGCCGTGGTCGGCCGGCTGAGCGTGGACGCGTTCGTCGCCCTCATTCCCGACGTGTCCTTGGACGACGCGGCGGCCCTGGCCGCCCACATCACCCGGCGGTTCGACGCGGCCGTGGAACGGCGGCGCCTCTCCTCGCCCTACCTGACCATCGGCCTGGCGGCGTGGCCCAGGAATGGGCGGGAGCTGCAGGCGCTGGTGTCCGAGGCCGAGCGCAGCGCCTGCCAGCGGAAACGGCGGCGGGTGGAGCTGACCATGACGACGCAGCTCGACCCCGGGCAGGGCCGGCTGCCCCGCACCTTCCTGCACGGGTGGCTGGCGTCCTCGGGCGACGGCGTGGTGCTCACCGACGGCGATTTGAAGGTCATTTACGTCAACCCCGCGTACGAGCGGATGAGCGGCTACACGTTGAAGCAATGGCTGGGGAAGTCGCCGGGATTCATCGCTTCGGGCAAGACGCCGCTGCGGGTGTACGAGGACATGTGGAACAGCCTGAGCCGCCGCGGCACGTGGACGGGGCAGGTGGTCAACCGCCGCCCCGACGGCGAAGAGTGGGTGTCGCACTTGACCATCACCCGCATTCTCGACCGCCGGGGACGGCCCGTGGGCTTCCTCGGCGTCGCCCGCAGCGCGGACGACGTCAAGAAGACGGCCATGTCCTCGGCTTCCGTGTCGGCCTTCGAGGACGCGATTACGAAAGAATCGCTCATCATGGCGCTGGCCAAAGCGGCCAAAATGCACGGCGGCGATTCGCTGCAGCACTTGGAGCGGGTGCGATGGTTTACGCACCTTTTGGTCGCGGCCGCCGCGGAAGAGGGCATGGAGGAGTTCCAGTCGTACGAGTTCCGCTCGGCCGTGACCATGGCGTCGGTGCTGCACGACATCGGCAAGCTGTCGCTGCCCCGGGAGCTGCTGCAGAAGCCGGGGCGGCTGGAGCCGCACGAATTCGAGTTGATGAAAACGCATACCGTGGCGGGGCGGGAGATGCTCAGCGCGCCCTTTTTGCGCGGCCAGCCCGCGGTGCACGGCTCGTATTTCCTGGAAGTCGCGGCGGACATCGCGGGAAGCCATCATGAGAAGTGGGACGGCAGCGGCTACCCCGAAGGCCTGGCCGGCACGCAGATCCCGATGGCGGCCCGGGTGGTGGCCGTGGCCGACGTGTACGACGCGCTGCGGTCCGAACGTCCCTACCGGCGGGCGTGGAGCCACACCGAAGCCGTGGAGTATATCGAAAGCCAGGCGGGCAAGCACTTCGATCCCCGGCTGGTGGAGCTGTTTTTGTCCATCCGGGATGCGTTCGACCAAGTGTACCGGAAGCTGCCGGACCGGTACCGGACGGTGATTGCTTAGACCGAGGCGGGACCGGCCGGCGGCCGTGGAGCAGACGGGAGGGAGCGGAGCATGGAGGGACTGCCGGAAACGGCGGCGCCCGGGCGCACCGCGACGCACCGGCAGCCGTCGGCGCCCGGGGCGGAGCCCGTGCCGTGGGCGCGAACCGCGGCGGACTTGCTGACGCTTTCCCGGCTGGCCGTGGGCGTGGGACTGGCCCTCTGGCCCTGGCAGCCGTCGCTGCGTTCGCTGGCCGCGCTCTTTCGCTGGAAGATGGCGCTGTGGACCGCGGACGCCGCGGACGGCGCCCTGGCCCGCTGGTCTCGCACGCCTCCGTCGTGGATCGGGCGGCAGGACATTTGGCTGGACACCGTCATCACGCTGTCCGCCGGCGTCGCGCTGGCGCGCATGGGTTTTCTGCCCGCCGCCGGCCTCGCGGCGTGGACGGCGGCCTGCGCCGCGGCGTATGCGCTGCGCCCGGTGGAAACCGTTCTCCTGGTCTTTATGCTGCCGCTGCACCTGAGCGTCGTGGTGCTGGCGGCGGCCCACCGCCTGCCCGAAGCGTGGGTTTTCCTGGCGTGGGTCGTCGTGATGGCGGTTCTGGGGCGACGGCGCTTGACGCAGGTGATTGGGCTGTTCATCGGCGGCTTGCCGGACGGACCTCGCCGCTGGGTGCTGTCCTGGCTTCCTGCGGTTCTAAGGGCGGAGCCGGACCATGCGGGGCCGGAGGCGGACGCCGGCGAGCCGCGAGGAATCCGGGCCGCGCCGGGCGAACGCGACCGAGAGTGACGCCCTGACGGACCGCTGAGCCTTGGACGCAGGGTTGAGCTCTCGACGGAAGGCCGGTGCGCCGGCCGTCCGTTGAAAGGTACATCCTGCGTGCCCGCCCGGGCGCACGTCTCTGATACGTATTGACAAATCATGGAAGCGCTGTAGTATACTGCACAACGAACCTTGACAACTGAAGACGACGGCTTCCCCCTGAAACGATTGGAGTGGAGCCCAGTGTCGATTGATTCCGTTGCGCTGTTTATCGACTTTGAGTACTTTGTCTACGGGGCGGAAAACGAGCGGATGGCGCCGCCGGCGCCGGCCCGGCTGATGGAGCGGGCCGCGGAGTACGGCAGCGTGGCTGCGGCCAAAGCCTTCGGGCAAAACGACGTGCTGGACCGCTACCGCCAGGAGCTGCGGGCGGCCAGCATCGAGGCCATTCTTTGCACCAGCACCGGCGGAGCCAACAAGAAGAACGTGACGGATTTTTACATGCTGGACAGCATCTACCAGACCGCGTACACGCAGGGCCACATCCACCACTACATCCTGGTTACCGGCGACGGCGACTTCGCCAGCGTCCTGGCCTATTTGCGGTACCGGCTGCAGAAAAACACCATCGTCATGGCGTATGCGGATTCGGTGAGCCCCGAGCTGAAGGCGGCGGCCAACGAATTTGTAGAACTGAAGCGGGTGGCCAAAGAAATGTGGCCGGAAGAGGAACAGATAAAGCTGATTCGCTTCGTGCACAGCGGCCAGTCGCTGGGCAAGCTGATTACGCTGACCAGCACCGCCCGGGTCTACAAATCCGGCGGCGCCACCGAGGACGAACGCCGGGAGCAGATCGCCCGCATGATCCAGAACGGCGTGTTCGAGCAGCGGGTGGAGGAGCACGGCGGCGGGCCCATCCGCCTGCTGTACCTCAACTATTCGCACCCTCTGGTGCAGAAAGCCCTGGGGGATGAACCTCCGGCCGGGGCGGCAAAGACGGAGTAAGGCAAAAGAATCCCGCGGGAAGCCGTCGTATTCAGTTGGCCGCCGGCCGGGCCGGGCGATAGGCCGCGGTGGTGCCGGCAACACGAAGTTCCGGAGACATGACGATCCGTTGGTGCTCGCCGCCGTTTTGCAGCGTCTCCACCAGCAGCCGGACGGCGGCTTTGCCCATGTCCCGCATGGGCTGGACGATGGTGGTCAAAGGCGGCTGGGTCACGTCGGCCATGACGGTGCCGTCGAAGCCGACGACGGACAAATCGTCGGGCACGCGCGTGTCGGCTTCCCGGGCGGCCTGCAAGATGCCGATGGCCAGCAGGTCGTTGGCCGCGAACACCGCGGTCGGGCGGGGCGTCATGTCCAACAGCCGCCGGCCCGCGGCCAGGCCCGCCGCGATGTCCGAGCCTTCCGCTTCGAGATAGACCGCTTCCACGCCGTCGCGGGCCGCTTCGTCCAGCGCCTCCCGGAAGCCCCGGGCCCGCTCCTGGCTGGAGTGGATGCCGCCCGGCTCCGTCACCATGGCCAGCCGCCGGTGGCCCAGCTCCAGCAGGTGCCGGGCCGCCATGGCGCCGCCGGCGCCGTCGTCCACCAGCACGCGGTTGACCTCGGCCGCGGGCACGTCCCGGGCCATCAGCGTCAGAGGGTAGCTGCCCCGGCTTAGATCCAGCACCAGCTTGTCGTCGTAGTTGGCCGTGCCGAAAATCATGCCGTCGATGCCTTTGCGGCGCAGCACGTTGACGTATTCCGCCTGTTTGGCCGTGTCGCCGCCGACGTTGCAGATGACGCAGTTGTACCCCAGCTCCGCCGCGGCGTCTTCGACGCCCCGGGCCACCTCGGCGTAGAAGGGGTTGCTGATGTCCGGGACCAGCAGCGCCACCAGGCGGGTGCGCTTGGTCATCAGCGCCGACGCCACCAGATTCGGCTCGAACCCCAATTTGTCGATGGCCTCTTGGACCCGCCGGCGGGTGGATTCGCGCACGTGCGGACTGTTGTTCAGGACGCGCGACACGGTGGCCAGGGACACGTTGGCTTCCCGGGCGACGTCGTAAATCGTAACCCTCATCGAGACGCTGCTCCCATCAACGCTGCGCCGGTGCGTATTCCCTGAGAAATTAAACAACAATAAACGTTCGGCATGGACCGGCCGGGTTCCTGCGCCGCCTGGCCGCGGGTGCGCACGGAACCGCCGCCGCCTTGAGCGTGGGCGCCGGCACGCGTTCTCAGTGCCGAGGCGTCCGTGGTGCAAACTGCGCGAACCAACAAATTTGTTCGGCCCAACAGGCAGGAATCCCGGCCACCGCGTGGAAAGACGGGCACCGAAACCGCTTTCATCCGCGCTGATGACAGTCTAGACATTGCAGGAACAGGCTTCGGAGCGGCTCGGCCCGCCCAAGGAGGATGTTGGCACGAAGCGTCGAATTGAGTGTTCGCGTGGAAGCGCTTCCAAGCAGATATCTGAATTCAACAACAGGACGAGGCGTCGTCTGAAAAGGAGGGGGTGGGACAAGACTTCAGCCGAGTCCCGGGACGGACCCGTCGGTTGCCTGCAGTGGTCGGGAGTGAGGCGCACGGCCACAGGCCCGTGCGCGCGGTTGATTCAGGACCCTTGTTGGCAATTTTGGAGGAGGGTACGCAGTGGCTGGAATGAGTCGCTTCAAAGTTTGGTTTGCAGCCGTTGTGGTGTTGACACTGGTCGTCGGCATGGGCGCGCTGGTGCACGCGCAGCAGGTGGTCACCATCCGCGCCTGGACGGTCGGGCCCGACACGCCGGCGTTCTACCGGGCGGAAAACCTGGAGCTGGCCGCGGAGCGGCTGAACCGCATCCTGGAGGCGGCGGGCTCCGACATCCGCGTGGAAGTGGAAGCCGACTTCTGGACCGAGTCGTGGGACTCGTATCGCCGCCGCGCCATCCTGGCCTTTGAGAGCGGCGATCCGTCTTCGATTCCGGACATTATCAACTCGAGCCACCTGGACATCCCCATCTGGGCCGATGCGGGCTGGCTGGCGCCCATGGACCCCTACATCGAGCGCTACTGGGACATGGCGTACCAGGACTTCTTCCCGCACCTGTGGGATGCGGTGAGCTACAACGGCGTGCGCTGGGGCGTGCCGCAGGACATCGAGGTCCGCATGGTGTTCTTCCGCAAGGACCACCTGGCGGCCCTGGGCTGGACGCCTGAGGAGATCGAGGACCTGCCGCGGCGCGTCCGGGACAAGGAGTTCCTGCTGGACGATCTCATCGACGTGGCCAAGCAGATGCAGGACGCCGGCCTGGTGGAGTGGGGCGTCATTCACCGGCCCACCGCGGGGCCTGACTTCTTCCAGTTCATCGTGGCCTACGGCGGCGAGTACTATGATCCCGCCACCGGCAAGCTGGTGCTGGACCGCGACGCCATGCTGGAGACGCTGCGGTTCTTCCATCGGCTGACCCGCGAAGGCCTGACGCCCGAAGGCATGACGACGTGGGCGTGGCCGTCGGTGCACCAGGCCATCGCCATTGACGGCACGGCCGGCTTCCAGATCACCGGCGGCATGTGGAACTGGAACGAGTGGCAGCGGGATTTCGGCCATCCGGAAGAGGACCTGTTCGAGAACGTGGGCTTCTTCCTCATTCCGGCCGGCCGCCCGGAGGGCACGCCCAATCAGCTGGGCCAGCCCCAGGCGTACATGATCACCTCCGCCTCGCAGAACAAGGACCTGGCGGCGCTGCTCATCATGCTGGCTTCGGACGTGGACCTGAACACCAACCACGCGCTGGAAGGCGCGAAGCTGGCCATCCGGCAGTCGCAGACCGCGTTCCCGCGGTTCGCAGAGGCCGAGTTCTTGTCCCAGGCGGCCACGCTGGTTCCGGACCAGATCTTCCTGCCGTCGCACCCGGGTTCCGGCTTCTACAGCACGGTGCTCTACGAGGCCATCGGCGGCGTGGAAGTGGGCATGCTCACGCCCGAGATGGCTTTGCAGCAGCTGGAGATGCGTCTCCGGCAGCAGCTGGGCGACGACTTGATCGTCCGCTGATGCACGAGGAGCGCGGCGGCGGACGGTCTCTGCCGCCGCGCTTTTTCTTTCATTTTAGGAGGAGACCGTCTTGTCCAGGAAATCCAAGCTGTTCGTCGCCCTGTTGCTGCTGCCGTCCTTATTGATCACGCTGGTGTTTTACTTCATTCCGGCGGTCATGACGGCGGCCATGAGCTTTACGGACATGGATTACCGGCTCAGCTGGAACTTCATCGGCTGGGACAACTTCAAGCGGATGGCGCAAGACTTTTTGCTCCCCCGCATCATGAAAAACACGCTGGTGTACACCTTTGCCACGCTGGCCTTGTTCAACGTGGGCTTTTCCGTCGTTCTGGCCTTGGTGACGTCGTTCGTGCCCGAGCGCACGGGCCGCATCTTTCAGGCGCTGTGGCTGCTGCCGCGCTTCACGCCGCCCATCGTCTACGGCGTCATGTGGATGTGGATTTTGGACCCGACGCGCAACGGCCTGCTCAACAGCCTGGTGGTGGCGTCGGGCGGGCGGCCCGTCAACTGGATCGCCCAGTACCCCATGGCCACCATCGTGATCACCAACGGCATCATCGGCGTTTCGTTCGGGATGATCATTTTCTATTCGGCCATCAAGTCGATTCCGCGGGAGTTCATCTGGGCCGCGGAAGCCGACGGCGCGTCGTGGCTGCAGCAGGTGCGCCACGTGACGCTGCCGCTCATCCGCTGGCCCCTTCTGTTCGTGACCGCCTACCAGACGCTGTCGCTGCTGACGTCTTATGAGTACATTTTGATCTTGACCGAAGGCGGTCCGTTTTTCGCGACGACGGTGTGGTCGCTGTACGCGTACAACCTCGCGTTCGGCGGCTACTTCGCCAACTACGAGTTCGGCTACGGAGCGACGCTGTCCATCGTGCTGGTGGTGCTGGGCACCATCGCGTCCATCGTCTACTGGCGCGTCTTCCGCTTCCGGGAGATGATGTCCGAGCCGAAGATCGAGGTGATGTGACGTGGCGCAGACGACGCCCGCGGCGGCGGGGCGGCCGCGGCAGAAGTTCACCATCTCCGAGCGGCTGGTGGCCCGGGAGCGGAGGAGAAAAGTTCTCGCGCACGTGCTGGTGTACGCGTTTCTCGTCGTGACCGCGCTGCCGCTCATTTTCGGCTACGGCTGGCTCGTTTTGAACTCCTTCAGCGAAACGCTGGCCTTCGGCGTACTGCCGGAGAAGCTGTCTTTGAAAAACTGGCGTTTCCTGGTGGAGCCGCCGTCCCGGTTTTACCCGGATCTGTGGCGCACCACGTGGAACACGGCGCTGCTGGCCATCGGGATGACCGTTACCGTGGTCGCGGTGTCCACGCCCACGGCCTACGCGCTGTCCAGGCTGAAGTTCGCCGGCCGCAACGCCTTTTTGGCGCTGACCTTGGTGCTGCACGCGTTCCCCGGCATTACGCTGCTCATCTCGACGTACTACGTGCTGCGGGCGCTGAACCTGCTCAACAGCATCACCGGCGTGTTTCTGGTGAAGGCCGCGCTCATGCTGCCGCTGGCCATCTGGGTCATGAAAGGCTTCTACGACAACATCTCCTGGGACGTGGAAATGTCGGCGCTGGTGGACGGCGCGACGCGGTTTCAGACGTGGTACAAGGTGATGCTGCCGCAGGTGATGCCGGGCATCGCGTCGATTTCCATCTTCTCGTTCATCTACGGCTGGTCGGAGTACATCTACGTCATCACGTTCATCCAGGACAAAGAGTCGTGGACTTTGGCCAGCTACATCAATACGATTGTCGGCGACTTCCGCGCCTTGGACTACGGGCTGCTGTCGGCGACCGCCTTGTTCTACATCGCGCCGGTGCTTCTCTTCTTCATCTTCACCCAGAAGTACCTCATGCGGGTAACCATCGGCGGAACCAAAGGGGGCAGTTGACGATGGCGGAGATCCGCTTCAAGAACCTGACGAAAAAGTTCGGCTCCGTCGTGGCCGTGGACAATATCGACTTGCACATCCGCGACGGCGAGCTGCTGGCGCTGCTGGGGCCCTCGGGCTGCGGCAAGACCACGTGCCTGCTGATGCTGGCCGGCATTTACAAACCCACCTCGGGCGAGATTTACTTCGACGACGTGGTCGTCAACGACGTGCCGCCCAAAGGCCGCAGCGTCGGCCTGGTGTTCCAGAGCTACGCGCTGTACCCGCACATGACGGTGTACGAAAACATCGCCTTCCCGCTGCGCATCCGGCGGAGGCCCAAGGACGAAATCGACCGCCGGGTGCGGGAAGTGGCCAAGATGGCGCAGATCGACGAGCTGCTGGACCGCAAGCCGTCGCAGCTGTCGGGCGGCCAGCAGCAGCGGGTGGCGCTGTGCCGGGCGCTGGTGCGGGAGCCGGACCTCTTGCTGTTGGATGAGCCTTTGAGCAACCTGGACGCGCGCCTGCGCATCGAGACCCGCAGCGAGATCAAGCGCCTGCAGGCCGAGCTGGGCATCACCACCGTGCTGGTGACCCACGACCAGATCGAAGCCATGACCATGGCCGAGCGGGTGGCGGTCATGCGCAAAGGCAAGATCGAACAGCTGAGCACGCCGGCGGAGCTGTACCGGCGGCCGGAAAATTTGTTCGTGGCGTCGTTCATCGGCGATCCGCCCATGAACTTGCTGCGGACGCAGCAGTCGGTGGAGAACGGCCGGCCGCGCCTCAACGGCGGCGACGGCTTCGTGTTCAGCCTGCCGGCCGAGTTCGAGCAGTCCCTGGCGGCCGCCACGGGCCGCGACGTGGTGCTGGGCATCCGGCCGGAGCACGTGAAGATCGTGGGCCGGCCCGGCGAACATGCGGTTCGGGGGGAAGTGTTCATGACCGAGCTTCTGGGCCGGGACACGCTGGTGGACGTGCGCAGCGGGGACCAGAGCATTCGCGCGCTGGTGCCCGGCGACGTGCCCCTGGAGATCGGCGAAAACGTGTGGCTGGAGCTGCAGCCTCAGTACGTGCACTTGTTTGACGCGGGCACCGAAGCGCGCCTGCCGGACCTGGACCTGGCCGGGTCGGAAGCCGCGGCCGTGCCGTAGCGCTCCGGAGGAGGTTGTGCGTTGAGCGTTTCCACCGCGGCCCTGCCGCCGACCGTGCGTGACGCGAACGATGCGGACTACGTGCTGGCCCGGCGGCACCTGCCGATTTTGATGCTGGATCGGATGGAGCCGTTCCGGCCGGTGGCCGTGGGCTACCACGTGTTTTACGAAAGCGGGCCGTCGCCGTCGTTTCCCCGGGTCGTTGAGCTGGGAGAGCCGGCGCCCGCCCGCTGCCAGGCCGTGATTGAATACGCGTTTTGGTGGGACTGGGACATTCAGCATTTGTACGAGCTGGAGCACGCGTGGGTGTACGTGGGCGAGTCGGGCCGGGTGGAAAAGGTCGAAGCCAGCCGGCACGGCGAGTTCCGCGACATGCGCCTGGGCCGGGAGGGGGGCGCGGCGCTGCGGGGCGACCGGCCGGTGCTGTACGTCAAGCCCGGCAAGCACGCGTTCGGGGCGCACCCGGCGGACTTTGAACCCGAGCGGGAACAGGTCGTGGCCGCGTGCGGGCGGCTGGCGGGCTGGCACGGCGTGTGGGAGACGCCGCTGTACGCGGGGCGGATGCCGGCCAACACGCCGCTGGCCCGGCGGGTCGTGCACACGTACCTGCACGAGCGGCGTTTCGCCCCGAGCTTCGTCTTCGACGTGGAGGACGCGGGGGAGACGTGGCCCATGGCACCGTGGCCGGAGCTGGAGGCGTGGATCCCGCAGCGGGTGGAGTACTTGCTGCAGGAGCTGAAGACGACCATCGAGCCCCGCCGGCGCCGCTGGCTGCGCATCGCGCACCGGGGCTCGTCGGAGGAGCATATCGAAAACAGCGCGGCCGCGTTTCGCAAAGCTCGGCAGCGGGAGGCCGACATGATCGAAATCGACGTGCGCCTCACCGCCGACGGGGTGGCCGTCGTCATTCACGACGATACGCTGGAGCGGACCACCACGGGCTCGGGCCGGGTGCGGGAGCACACCCGGGAGGCGCTGCGGCCTTTCCGGCTGCGGAACCAGCATACCGGGGAAGTCAGCGAGGACGCGGTCATGACGCTGGACGAAGTGCTGGCGCTGGCCCGCGAAGAGATGCTGGGCGTGTACATCGACGTGAAAGACGCGGACGCGGTGACCGCCATTGCGGACGCGATTCGGGCCCACGGGTTCCATCGCTACGTCATCGTCGGCAGCGGCGACCGGGAAGTGCTGCGCCGCTTCCGGGAGGAGTGCCCGGACGTCTTGACGTCGTGGCTGGTGGGGTGGCCCGCGCCGCCGGTGGCGGAGCTGTTGGAGGCGCTGCAGGAAGTGAGCGCCACGTATCTGCACCCGTGCTGGGAAAACGCGGCCGACCGCCCGGATCAGCTGCTGACCCGGGAGGACGTGGCCTTGGTGCACGCCGCGGGCAAAGGCATCATCACGTGGCACGAGGAGCGGGCCGAGGTCATCGCGGGCCTGCGGGAGCTGGGCGTGGACGGCGTGTGCAGCAACCGGCCGGAGATGCTGGTGTGACGCGGCGGGCCGGCGCGGCC
Source organism: Bacillota bacterium (assembly GCA_003387805.1). GTDB lineage: Bacteria > Bacillota > Limnochordia > Limnochordales > ZCTH02-B6 > CALJUZ01. The sequence goes on from QGSR01000012.1 coordinate 16,255, forward strand.
GGGAGGAATCCTTCGGGCCGCGTGGAGTGGAATTGTGAGTGGTGGAATTGGAAGCGCTTACAAACTGTGGCCGCACAGCCGCAGGC
>QGSR01000203.1 GCA_003387805.1 Bacillota bacterium
CCGGGGGGCCCACGGTGTACGCGGTCTTGCCGGGCCGGGTGACCAGGACGGCGCGCGCCGCGGGCGGCGGTTTTGCGGTGGTCAGCGACCACGGCGACGGCCTCGTCACGGCCTACGAGCCGCTGGCCGAAGTGTACGTGGCCGCCGGTCAATACGTCAGCGCCCGGGCGCCCGTCGGCCGCGCCGCGGACACGGTGGTGTTCGCCGCCTTTCACGACGACGAAGCGGTGGACGTGGCCCCCATCCTAAACGGCCGGTGACGCCATGGGCCCCGCAGGGGCCCTGGCATGTCCGAAAAGCGCTCTACAAAGGCGTTTCACGTCGAAAGGGCTGACATATTGTGCCTCCGCCGCCCATATCCTTTAGCAACACCGGGCGGGGGGGCGCTTCGATGCGAGATTACATCCGGAAACGGGTGGTCGACGTCAGCCGATACATCGTCGAGGCTCGGGCGACGGTGCGTCAGGCGGCCGCCGTTTTCGGCGTCAGCAAGAGCACGGTGCACAAAGACGTGACGGAGCGGCTCCCCCGGGTCAGCAAAGACCTGGCTCGCAAGGTGAAGCGCATTTTGGACCTGAACAAGGCCGAGAGGCACATCCGGGGCGGCGAGGCCACCCGGCGCAAGTACCGCCGGAACCAGAAGCGGGCGTCGTGAAACGCCGGCGCGAGAGGCGCCGGAATCCGTCGAAAACAGCAGGAAACCGCAGGATGTCGTCGAACACGTTGCCAAGACCTTCCGGACTTCACCAAGGACGGTTCGGACCGAGAGGGGCGGCACCGTGTTCGGGCGCGATATCGGAATTGATCTAGGCACGGCTAACGTGCTTATTTTCATGCGCGGCAAAGGCATCGTCGTCAGCGAGCCGTCGGTGGTCGCGGTGGACGAGTCGACCAACCAGGTGCTGGCGGTGGGCGAGGAGGCGCGGCAAATGATCGGCCGCACGCCGGGCAGCATCGTCGCCATCCGCCCTCTGAAAGACGGCGTCATCGCGGACTACACCTACACCGAGCTCATGCTGAAGCATTACATGCGCAAGGTGCTCGGCCGGCGCCCCCTCTTCCGCCCGCAAGTCGCGGTGTGCGTGCCCTCGGGCGTAACCAGCGTCGAGCAGCGGGCCGTCATCGAGGCGTGCATGCAGGCCGGCGCGAAAAAGGTCGTCATGATCTCAGAGCCCATGGCCGCGGCCATCGGCGCCGGTTTGGACGTGGCCCAGGCCAGCGGGCACATGGTGGTCGACATCGGCGGCGGCACCGTGGACGTAGCGGTCATCTCCCTGGGCGAAGAGGTGCTGGCCCAGAGCATCCGCATGGGCGGCGACAAGTTCGACGAAGCCATCATCCGCTACGTGCGGCGGGAATACAACCTCATCATCGGCGAGCGCACCGCGGAAGAGATCAAGACGAAGCTCGGCTGCGCGTTCAATCCCGACGAGTCGCTCACCTTCGAAGTCCGGGGACGCCACAGCGTCACGGGGCTGCCCGTGTCGCTGCGGCTTTCGCAGGACAAAGTGTACGAGGCGCTGCAGGAGCCGGTGCAGGCCATCGTCAACGTCATCCGGTCGGTGCTGGAAAAGACGCCGCCCGAGCTGGCCGGCGACATCGTGCGCAACGGCATGGTGCTCACCGGGGGCGGCGCCTTGATGAAAGGACTGCCCGAGCTGATTCAGCTGGAAACCCGGGTGCCGGTGGCGGTGCCCGAGGATCCCATCACGTGCGTGGCCCGGGGCACGGGCAAGGTGGTGGAGCACATTCACCGGCTGCCTTCGGCCGCGTTTCAGTTCCGCGTGTCCTGAGGGCCGCAGACGTGCTCCCGCTTCAGCGCGGCCGCCTTCTCCCGGAACCGGGCCATGCCTTCCCGGGTCCACTCGGCTTCGACCAGGCCCAGCACCTGCCCGCACCGGAAGCAGACGACGGGGCGCTTTTCCTCTTTGATGACGGGGCGCTCCTGGACTGTCGCCACGCCGAATCCCTCCCTTAAATTTATTTTATCAAGTTCGGAGCCGGCGTGTAAGACGGCGCCGGGGCCGGCGTCCGCCCGGCGGGGCCGCGAAAAAGTCTAAAGATCGCCCGGGCTTTGGACGACCGTATGATTAGAAGTTGAAGACGACGGAAAACTTGTGGCCGCCGCGACCACGGCACGGGAGGTGACGACATGCTGCGCGGTATGTATACCGGCGCATCGGGCATGCTGGCCGAGCAGGTGCGCACGGATGTTTTGGCCAACAACCTGGCCAACGCCCAGACGGTGGGCTTCAAGCGGGAAGCCGTGCTGCAGCGGGCGTTCCCCGAGATGCTCATCCGGCGCGTGTTCGACCCCGTCACCCCTGCCGGCGGCGCGGACCCGACGTTTTACGGCACGGGCGCGCTCTATGATCCGAGGCCCGTCATCGGCCGCCTGGGCACCGGCACGTACGTGGACGGCACGTGGACGGTGTTCGAGCAGGGACCGCTGCGCTTCACCGGCAACACGCTGGACGTGGCGCTGAACGGCGAAGGCTTCTTCGCCGTGCAGACCGACGCGGGCGTGCGCTTCACCCGGGACGGGCGGTTCATGCTGGATTCGGAAGGGCGGCTGGTCACGCTGGCGGGCTGGCCCGTCTTGGGCGCGGACGGCGGCCCCATCGTCGTGCAGGGCACGGACGTGGCCATCGACGAGACGGGGCAGGTGTGGGCCGACGGCGTGGTCGCGGGCGTGCTGGCCGCCTGGACTTTTGCCGAGCCCCAGGCGCTGGTGCGGGAAGGCGAGGGCCTGTGGGCCGCGACCGACGAGGCAGGCGCGCCGCAGCCGGCCGACGCCGTGATTTTGTCGGGCTATTTGGAGCAGGCCAACGTCAACGTCGTTTCGTCCATGGTGGAGCTGATCACCGCCTTCCGGGCCTACGAGGCCAACCAGAAGGTGATTCAGGCGTACGACGACACGCTGGGCCGGGTCGTCAACGACCTGGGACGCGTGTAACGGCGGAGGTCCCGTGAGGGGCCCCTGACAAAAACGGAGAAAACCAACACGACGGCAGACGCCGCACCAGCCGGGCGGCGGGCGGATGACAAGGGCCGGACCGCGATGCGGAAGCCCCGGGGCGCCGAACGACGGAAGCGCCCCACGTCCACGACGAAGCCGGCGGGATGTCCCGATGCGCCGCGCATGGGCCCCGCCCACGCCGCGTCCGCCGGCGCCGGCGTCTGCCTCCAAAAAAGCGGAGGGGATTGCGACATGATGCGTTCGTTGTGGACGGCGGCTTCGGGCATGACCGCGCAGCAGTTCAACATCGACACCATCGCCAACAATCTGGCCAACGTCAACACCACGGGCTTCAAGAAGAGCCGCGTCGACTTCCAGGACCTGCTCTACCAGACGCTGCGCTTCGCGGGCACGCCCATCACCCAGGGCGCCCAGATTCCCACGGGCATCCAGATGGGCCACGGCGTGCGGCCCGTGGCCACGCAGAAGATTTTCACCACGGGCACGTTCAAGCAGACTGACAATCCGCTGGACCTGGCCATTGAGGGCGAAGGCTTTTTCCAGATTCTGATGCCGGACGGCACCATCGCCTACACCCGTGACGGCGCCTTCAAGCAGGACGCCGACGGGCGCATCGTCACCTCCGACGGCTTCCCGCTGGAGCCGGAAATCATCATCCCCGAAGACGCGGTGGAGATTACCATCGGCACCGACGGCACGGTGTCGGTCATGCTCACCGGCGACGACGAGCCGCAAACCATCGGCATGATCGAGCTGGTGCGCTTCGTCAACCCGGCGGGGCTGGCCAGCTTCGGACGCAATCTGTTCGTGGCCACGGCCGCTTCGGGGGCGCCCATGGTGGGCACGCCCGGTCTGGACGGTTTCGGCATCGTGGCCCAGAGCTACCTGGAGATGTCCAACGTCCAGGTGGTGGAGGAAATGGTCAACATGATCATTTCCCAGCGGGCTTACGAGTCCAACAGCAAAGCCATTCAGGCGTCCGACGACATGCTGCAGACCGCCAACAACCTGCGGCGTTAAGGCGGGCGGGGCTGACTGATGCGGCGGGTCACGGGGCTGGTGGCTGTCTGGCTTCTCCTCGCGGCGGGAGCGGCGGCTGCGGCCGCGTCCGGCGCGGCCGAGCCTCTGGCCGTCGTCCGCGTCCCCGCGCGCGCGGCGGTCCTCGGTCCCGACATCCTGCTGGGCGACATCGCCCAGATCGAGACCGCCGACGAGGAGCTGGCC
>QGSR01000013.1 GCA_003387805.1 Bacillota bacterium
TCGGCCCGCTGCTGCCGTTCGTCGCGGAGCAGCGCCTGGGCCTGGACGCCGCGGGCTACGGATTCTTGCTTTCCAGCATGACCGTGGGCACGCTGGCGGGGGCCGTGGGCATGTCGGTGGCCGGCGCGCGCATTCGCCGCGGCATCGCCGTCCTTTGGAGCCTGGTCGTCATCGGCCTGGCGCTGCTGGCCGTAGGCGGGCTGACCGTCGTGGCACCGGTGGTGGCCGCCTTCGTCGTCATGGGCGTGGCCCTCTCCGTCGCCAACGTCTGCGCCAGCACGCTGTTCCAGACGCGGGTGCCGAGGGAGATCCAAGGGCGGGTGTTCGCGGTGCGCAGCTCCATCTCGCAAGCCGCGGGGCCGCTGGCCCTGGCTCTGGTGGGCGCGCTGTCGGCTTCGGTCGCGCCCCACGTGATTTTGGTCGTCAGCGGCGTCATCGTCGTCGGGGGCGGGCTTCTGGGCTACGCGGTGCCGGGTTTGGCCGCCGCGGAGTAAGCCGTGGGGCGCCGTCGCCCCGTGCAGCGTCCGGCGCCGCGCCCGGTCAGCGTTCGCGCACGCCGCCCGGTACCCGGGCGGACGCCGGCGCGGGCAAGAGCAGCGACGCGCCCACGGTCACGGCCAAGACGCCGCCGATGACGCCCAGCGACGCCGCGGGCGGCACGGTGACGACCGGCGACAACAGCATCTTGGCGCCGACGAAGGTCAATATCAGCGCGAGGCCCGCCTTCAGGAAGCGCAGCCTGCCCATGACGTCGGCCAGAAGGAAGTACATGGACCGCAGGCCCAAGATGGCGAACACGTTGGACGTGTAAACGAGGAACGGGTCCGTCGTAATGGTCGTGATTCGAGAGCGAAAATTTTTTGCAGGGGAGTCGCTGCCCGGGTGGAAGGCCTTACTAGAAAAGTTTAGGTTTCTCTCGGAGATGAACGTCCGTGGGCGTGTTCGTGGATGCGGTCCGCTACATCGCTGCCAACAGCGACCGCTTTCTTGAGGCGTTGGGCATTCACGTCGGGCTGGCCCTGGCGGCGCTGGGTCTGGGCGTGCTCATCGGCGTCCCGCTGGGCATCTGGGCGGCCCGCTCCCGCATCGTCAGCAGCGTGTCCCTGAACGTGCTGGGCGTTTTGCGGGTTGTTCCGAGCCTGGCCGTGCTGGTGCTGGTGTTTCCGTATCTGGGCCTAGGCTTCCGCACGGCTCTGGTCGCGCTGACCGTGCTGGCCGCGCCGCCCGTCCTCATCAACACCTACGTCGCTTACCGGGACGTGGACCCGGCGGTGGTGGAGGCGGCGGTGGGCATGGGCATGACGCGCGGGCAGATTCTGCGCTGGATTGAAACGCCTTTGGCTTTGCCCGTCGTGCTGACGGGCGTTCGCACGGCCGCCGGAGAAGTGGTGGCCAGCGCCACCTTGGCGGCGTTCATCGGCGGCGGCGGCATGGGCGAATTTATTGTCAACGGATTGGCGGTGAACAACGTGGCGTTGCTTTTGGTTGGCGCCGTGCCCGTCGCCCTGCTGGCCCTGCTCTTCGAGGGCGTGCTGGCCGTTCCCGAGCACTTGGCCCGCCGGCGCGTCACTTCGTAGCGCGCGGCGGCCGTGCCGTGTTGTCGGGGGCTGCACCGTCGCAATCCGAACCAGGGGGGCAGAAAACATGTCAGTCGGCACACTGTACTTGCGGACGTTTCGTCACGCCGGGGCGCGCCTTGCGGCCGCGGCCCTGCTCGCGTTTTTGACGCTGGCTGCGGGTTCGGCCGCGGTTTGGGCTCAGCCCGAATCGGCGCCGGTCATCCGCATCGGCTCAAAAAATTTCACGGAGCAGTTGCTCCTGGGTGAGATCTACGCCTTGCTGCTGGAGGAACACGGCTACCGGGTGGAGCGGCGGCTCAACCTGGCCGGCACGCTGGTGGCCCACCAGGCTCTGGTGCACGGGGAGATTGATCTGTACCCCGAGTACACGGGCACGGGCTTGTTCAACATGCTGAACCTGGAGCCCATGTCCGACGCCGAGGCGGTGTACAACGCCGTCAAGCAAGGCTACGAGGAAAACTGGGACCTCATCTGGCTCGATCCCGCGCCCATGAACAACACGCAGGCCATCGCGGTCACCAGGGCTACAGCGGAGAAATACGACATGTACACGCTGTCGCGCATGGCCGAGGTGGCGCCCGAACTGGTGATGGCCGCAGTGCCGGAGTTCACCGAGCGGCCCGACGGCCTGAAGGGACTTCAGGAAGTGTACGGCGGCTTTGAGTTCAGGGCCGTGCGGCTGGTGGACTTCGGCATCAAGTATCGCGTGCTGCTGCAGGGCCAGGCCGACGTTACCGTGGCCTTCGGCACCGACGGCGAAATCATCGGCCACGACCTGGTGGTCATGGAGGACGACAAAGGCCTGTGGCCGCCTTACCAGGTGGCGCCGGTGGTGCGCAAAGAGCTGCTGGAGCGGGCGCCGGAGATCGCGGACATCTTGAACAGTGTTCAGCCGTACCTGACCGACGAAACAGCCCAGCGGCTCAACTGGGAAGTGGACGGCAACCGCCGGGAATACACGAGAGTGGCCCGGGAGTTCTTGCAGGAGATCGGTTTGATTCGCTGACGCCCCGGGCGCGGGAGCCGGCCGGCTCGGCCGAGGCTCCCGGTGCGGGAGAGGCGGGGGACGACGGGGCGCGGCCGCCGGCCGGCCCCGTTCCCGCCTTGTTCGCCACGGGGCTGCTTCAACGGGGTGACATTGCGTGGAACCGGCCATCGTCCTTGACCGGGTGTCGAAGACGTTTCCCGGCGCCGCTGCGCCTGCCGTGGCCGGCTGCAGCTTGACGGTGCACGCGGGCGAGCTGCTGGTGGTGCTGGGGTCTTCCGGGAGCGGCAAAACGACGCTCTTGAAAATGATCAATCGCATTCACGAGCCCACGGCCGGCCGCATCGTGGTCAACGGGCGGGACGTGCTGCACACGCCCGTCACGGAGCTGCGGCGCGGCATCGGCTACGTCATTCAGCAGGTGGGGCTGTTCCCGCACCAGACCGTGGCCCAGAACATCGGCACCGTTCCCCGCATTCTCGGCTGGGATCGGCGCCGCATCGCCCAGCGGGTCGATTTTCTGCTGGAGCTGATGCAGCTGCCGCCGGCGCAGTACCGGGACCGGCTGCCCCGGCAGCTTTCCGGGGGCGAGCAGCAGCGGGTGGGCATCGCCCGGGCGCTGGCCGCGGACCCGCCCATTTTGCTCATGGACGAACCGTTCGGCGCGCTGGACGCGATTACCCGGGCGGCCCTTCAGGACGAGCTGCTGGACATCCAGCGGCGCTTGAAGAAGACCATCGTTTTCGTGACGCACGACGTGGACGAGGCGCTGAAACTGGCCGACCGCATCGTCGTCATGGAGAAAGGCCGCATCGAGCAAGCGGGCCGGCCCATCGAGCTTTTAAGCGCGCCGGCGACGCCCTTCGTGCGGCGGCTGCTGGGCGCCGACAATCTCCTCCAGCACCTGCGGGTTCTTTCCGTGCGCGACGTCATGGAGCCGAGGGCGCCTGCCCGGACGGCGGAAAGCGGACCCGCCGTCACGGCGGGCACGAACTTGCGCGACGCGTTGTCCGTCCTGCTGCAGATCCGGGGCGAACCGGTGCCCGTCGTGGACGAAGCGGGGGCGCCCGTGGGCCAACTCCGCTGGGAGCACGTCATGGAGGCGGCGTCCGGAGGGCGCGGGGCGGCGCGGCCCGGGACTCCCGGCAGGCCCGCGGGCGGGCTCGCGGGTACAGCGGCGACGCCCCGAGCTTCCGATGAGCCGGTGCGCCGCGGGGAGGAGGCCGGCGCCGGGTGACCTACTTGACCGAAAACTGGGACGTGGTCCTGCGGCTCACGTGGGAACATCTGTACCTGACGGGTCTGGTGCTGATCACCGCGGTCGCGCTGGCCGTACCGCTGGGCGTCGTGCTGGCTCACTTTCGCCGGGCGACAACGCCCGCTCTGGGTCTTCTCGGCGTCGTCTACACCATTCCGAGCATGGCGCTGTTCGCGCTCCTCATCCCGGTGACGGGCCTGGGCACGAAAACCGCGGCGACGGCCCTCGTCGCGTACTCGCAGTACATTCTGGTCCGCAACACCGTGGCCGGGCTGCGGGGCGTGGATCCGGCGGTGGAGGAGGCGGCCCGGGGCATGGGCATGACCGGCTGGCAAATGCTGCGGGAGGTGCGCCTGCCGCTGGCCTTGCCCGTCATCCTCGCCGGCGTGCGGGTGGCCGCGGTGACGGTTATCGGCATGGCCAGTCTCGCGGCCTGGATCAACGCCGGGGGCCTGGGCGTCTTGCTGTTTCAGGGGCTTTATCAGTACCACCCGGTGAAGATGTGGACGGGCACCGTCCTCATCGGGGCCATCGCTCTGGCCGTCAACCGCGTCCTGCTCATCCTCGAAACGAAGGCCCGGCACTGGGCCGGGGCGGGCTGAGGGAACGGAGTCAGGGGCCGGCCTTAGAAGGCGGCCGCCGGCCGCCCACGCCGTCATCCTTCCGCGGCCAGACGGGGAAAGCCGCCTTCGGCGGCCGGTTCGAGTGCCTCGCCCCCTAGGCCGCCGCCCTCTACCCAGCGGACCAAGGCGTCCACGATCCGAGGATCCCACTGCGTCCCTTTGCCTTCCTGCAGGCGGCGCAACGCCTCCTCCAGGGGCAGGCGGGGCCGGTAGGCCCGGTCCGACGTCATCGCGTCGAACGCGTCCGCGACGGCCAAGATGCGGGCGTCCAGCGGAATCTCCTCGGCCCGCAGCCCGTCGGGGTAGCCTTTGCCGTCCATGCGCTCGTGGTGGTAGCGGACCGCGTCCAACAGCGGGAGGTACTGCTCCACCAGCGCCACGATCTTCGCGGACTCCACCGGGTGCTGCTGAATGACGCGGAATTCTTCGGGCGTCAGCTTGTCCGGTTTGTTCAGGATGTGTTCGGGAACCGCGAGTTTGCCCACGTCGTGGAGGAGGGCGGCCCAGCGGATGCGCTCCACCCGCTCGGGCGGCAGTTTCAGCTCCCGGGCGATGGCCACCGCGTACTCGGCCACTTTCGTGGAGTGCTGGGCCGTGTAGCTGTCCTTGGCGTCAATGGCCTGCACGAAGGCCCGGATCGTCTGTTCGTTGACCCGGCCCAGGGCCTCGATGCGCTGGCGGAGGGCGGTGCTGAGGCCGCCCGTCAGGGCGCCGATGGCGGTGAAGACGGCCATGCGGATCAGCCAGCTCTGCAGCGGCTGGGGAATGCCCGCGGCCACATCCCGGGGCATCAGGGGGCCGCACAGCAGACCGGCCACGACGCCCACCGCGATGCCGCCCGGGAGGCCGTGGACGTAGCCGCCCAGCACGACCGGGATGTAGAACAGGTGAGGGAACACGTTGACGGTGCCGCCGGTCTTGTAGGTTGCGCCCGTGGCCACGGCCAGCGTCACCAGCACGGCCAAACTGCCCCACGGGGAATTGGGCTCGAGAACGACCCGCCGCAGTCCGGTCATGGCAATCCCTCCCGGGCACCGAATTTGAATTCCGGTTCTCCATGAACTTTGAAAATTCTTTGAGCCCTTCGTCCTGGGGGCGGAAGTTTTTGACAGGGGGGTGAAGCTGCCCCGACCGGGGGGGTGGGGCGGGGGGGCGCCCGGCGGCCGCTGGCCCCCCGCCGCCCGCCGCCCGTCGCCCGCCCAAGGACCGGCCGGATTCCCCGGGGAACCCGGCCGGTCCGGTGCAGCGTTTCGTCGGAGGGCGGACGCTCAGCGGGCGTCCAGGTCCCGCAGCGCTTTCAGCAGTCCGCTGTAGAGCGTATAAAACGTCACCTCGTCCAGCGCCTGCTCGGGGTTGTTCCAGGTGGCGCTGACGATGTACGGCGTGCCGGAATGGCTGACCACCAGGGTGGTATAGTTCAGCACGCCGGGCTCGGAACCGCCTTTGAACGCGACGTAGCTCCAGTCGCCGGGGTCCGCGACGCCCGGGTTGACCGACATGAAGGGCAGGTCGTGCACGTAGGCCATGAGGTTGGCCAGTTCGCCGACGGTGAAGTACCACTCGACGTCCAGCGCCGTCGGTTCGGGACTCAGGTCGCTCACCGCCGGCAGGGGCCGCCGCGCCAGCTCGGCCAGGAGAGCCCGCCGTCCCGCCACGTCGGCGTTCCGCCACGCTTCGAGCAAGTCCTCGTTGCCGGCCGCCTTCAGCACGAAAGCTTCCCGGGTGCTCAACAGCGGCACGTTGCGCGGGGCGTAGCGTTCCACCGCGGCGCGCCCGGCGGCCCGCAGCAGCGCGTCGGTGGCGGTGTTGTCGCTGATGGAAATCATGAGCGTGGCCAGCGCCTGGACGGTCATGGGCGTGCCCGGCGGCCAGTCCTGGAGGATTCCCGTCGGAAGGCTGACGTCCTGCTCTTCGAGCACGATGACGTCGCCCCACGACCGCATGCCCGCCGCGACCTGATCCTTCAGCGCGGCCAAGATGGCCAGCTTGAACGCCGAGCCCACGGCCAGGGGCGTGTCGGCGTTGACGGCCGCCAGCACGCCGCCGTCGGTGACGACGATGAGGCTGACCTGGCCGGGCAGCGTTTGGAAGTCCGCCAGCACCGCGTCCAGCTCCGACGCCTTCGGCTCGGGCGCTCCGAACCAAATGCCGGCGATGCGGCCGGCGGAATCCAGGAAAATCTGGGAATCGACGAAGCCCCGCTCGAACTCCAGGCGGAAGAACGGCGCCGTCCCTTCGGCGGCCACGTATGCGCCCAGCGCGGCCCGGTACTGGCCGATCATGGCGTCCATGACGGCGGGCGGCAACTCAGCCAGGAACATGTCCGTAAACCATTCCGGCTGTACGGCGTCGGACGTGAACAGCCGTTCGTACACTTCTTCGGGCGTGACGGCTTGGGCTTGAGCGGACGCGGCGCCCGCGAAGGCGCCCGCCAATGCGCCCGCGCCCACGAGGCCCATCAGGCACACAAGAGCCCAGGGTGCCAGCCCCCCACGGGGCTGCCGGCTCCCGAGCGGTCGCTTTTGGTTTCTCACGACAGCACCTCCTGGATGGTGGTGGAACTTTTTGCGGCAACGCACCTAACTTCGGCACGAGAAGCCTCCGTTTCCTGCCGGCGGGGCGGCGTTGGCGCGGGCCGCCGAGGGCCGGGTGCGGCCCCGGGGCGTTCCTGGACTTCGCGCAAGAGCACCGCTCGCCGAGGGCAAAGGTTTCGGCAGGAAGGTACGAGGGCGGGCAAGCGGGAAAGTACCATGCGGGTGCAGGGTGCAGCGAGGTGGATGAAGAGCCGATGTGGGCGCAAGCGAAACAACTGTTTCCCTTTCTGAACGAAATCCGGGATGAGGACCTGCGGGCGGGGATCACGACGGCCCGCCTGCCCAAAGGCGCCACCGCGTTCGTCGAGGGCGAGCCGTGCCGGCACGTGGCCTTCGTGCTGGACGGGTCCATCCGGGTGTTCAAGTCGAACCCCGACGGGCGGGAACTGACGCTGTATCACGTCACGGCCGGCGACTCGTGTGTCCTGATGTGGGCCAGCGTGCTGGCCGACGCCCGCTACGGCGCGCAGGCCGTGGCCGCCGCCGACACCGACGTCCTGCTGGTGCCCGTGCCCGTTTTCCAGAGCTGGATGCAGCGCTACGAGGCGGTGCGCCGGTTCGTGTACGAGGCTTTTGCCCAGCGCCTGGCCGCGGTGATGCTGCTGGTGGACGAGGTGCTGTTTCGCCACGTCGACCAGCGGCTGGCTTCGCTCCTGCTGCAGCGGACCGGCGACGAGCAGCCCGTGCTGGAAGCCACCCACGAACAGCTGGCCCTGGAGCTGGGCACCGCCCGGGAAGTGGTGAGCCGCATCCTGAAATCGTTTGAGGAAGACGGCGCCGTCCGGCTGTTCCGCGGGCGCATCCAGGTGACGGACCGCGACCTTCTGGCCCGCAAGCGCGACGGGCGCACGTGACGGTCCGCCGCGGCGCCGGCGAAATGTAACCGCCGTCACAGACGCTTCGGCCCGCATACATTACCATATGGCCAGAATTTTCGGTGAGGTGATGGTTTATGCAGGCCAACGTCGGAAACGTGGACCGCATCATCCGCATCATCGTCGGCCTGGCGCTGCTGTCGATGCTGTTTCTGGTCGAAGGAAGCCTGCGGTGGGTGGGGCTGGTAGGGATCATTCCTCTGGCCACCGCCTTCATGCGCTTCTGTCCGCTGTATTCCATCTTTCGCATCAACACGGCCAAGTAAAGGCGCAGGCCGGCAACGCCCGGGAGCCGGCGTGGTGCCGAAACCCGGTGCACGGGCAGTTTCAAATCCTTCTGCCGTTGACGAATGGGTGCGGCGTGACGTGGTGAGCGGAACACCGGGACGGTCTTGGCCGCGACGGACCGTCTTCCGCTGCGTCGGTCGCACTCATTCGCTTATCTAGACCCCGTTTCGGTTTTCCGTTGTCGTCCTCAACTTTCCCGATCTCCCCGTCTCTCCCGCTCGACGCTGATTTCCCGCCCGGTGTGAGCAATATCACGCGCAAAGGGCGCGCGCGTCACGTCCCCGCCGAGGCCGGTGTCGTACGCTCGAAGTGACAACAAAGACGACCTCGCAGGAGGTGTGCGGATTCCATGAAGCGATGGCATCTCGTCGTGTTGCTGCTGGCACTTGTGGCGGCTTTGACCGCCGGCTGCGGAGGCCTGACCACCGGGGTACGGCAGGAGCCGTCGGCGGCCGCGCCGTCTTCGTCGGCGCAGCCGTCCCCGTCCCAGCCCGCCGTCGAACCGCCGAGAGATGATGCGGTGCGGGTGGCCAAGGACCCGGCCGACATTCCGCCCCCCGTCGGCGGCCGTGAGCCGCAGCTCGTCAAGGTCGAAATGGTGGCCAAGGAGCTGGACGGTCAGCTGAAGGACGGCATCACCTTCACGTACTGGACGTTTGACGGCGTCGTTCCGGGCAAGATGCTGCGGGTGCGGGCCGGCGACACGGTGGAGCTGACGCTGCACAACGACCCGTCCAGCACGCAGCCCCACTCCATCGACCTGCACGCGGTCAACGGCCCGGGCGGCGGCGCCGAAGCCACGCAGGTGCTGCCGGGCGAGACGAAGACGTTCCGGTTTAAGGCTATGAATCCCGGCGTTTATGTGTATCACTGCGCGACGCCCTACATCCCGGCCCACATCGCCAACGGCATGTACGGCCTCATCGTGGTGGAGCCCGAAGGCGGCCTGCGCCCGGTGGACCGCGAGTTTTACGTGATGCAGGGAGAAATTTACGCGTCGCTGCGTCCGCATCAGCGGGGGCACGCACGGTTCAGCGATCAGGACTTGTGGAACGAGCAGCCGAACTTCGTCGTCTTCAACGGCCAGTACCAGGCGCTCACGGGCGAGCACGCGATGCGGGCGCAGGTCGGCGAGACCGTCCGCATCTTCATCGGCAACGGCGGGCCCAACTTGGCGTCGTCGTTCCACGTCATCGGCGAAATCTTCGACGTCGTCCACAAGGAGGGCGCGTCGGAGGCGTCGACCAACATCCAGACGACGCTTATCCCGGCCGGCGGCGCGGCCTGGGTGGAGTTCACGGTCGACGTGCCCGGCGATTACATTCTCGTGGACCACTCCATCAACCGGGCCTCCGGCAAAGGCGCCATCGCCGTGCTCCACGTCGAGGGTCCTGAAAATCCGGAGATTTTCGAGGCGCTGTAACGATGGCGGCGCGGCGTGGTTCCCGGAGAAGGGCGGCCGGCTTCGTCTTCATGGTCCTGGCGCTGGTGGCCGCCGCCGTCGTCGCCGCCGGGTACGGATCGCCCGCCGGAGTTTTCTCCGGCGGGCGGCGCCTCCAGCCGGGCGGCGGGGAAGCGGCAGCCGTGTCGATACAAATTGCCGGCGTCGCGTGCGGCTCCCACTTGGCCCTGGCGCCCGCCTACATCGAAGCGAAGCCGGGGTCCATGCTTCGCATTGCCAACGAGGGCCTGTGGCCGCATGAGATCTACCTCAGCACCGAAGACCGGCCGGTCTTGATGAGCGATCCGGAAAGCCGGCGGCGCGTCCTCGCTTCAGTCCGGCTGGAACCCGGGGACACCGGCGAGCTCCCGCTTCCCGACGGACCGGGAGACTACTATCTTGTGCCCGGCAACACGTGGCATTTTCTGTCGGGGCTGCGAGGCCAGGTGCGGGTTGAACAGCCCGTCGATATGCCCGCCGCCCATAGACGTGCCAACGTCCGGCCCTAAGGCCCGCCGTCCGCAGCACCCCGCCCGAACGAGCCGGACGCGCCCTGCCGCCTTGCGACAGCCATGCGAAATGCGAAAATTGTAGTATGATGGATGCGTGGAAACTGCCGCCGGCGGGGCGCCGTCGCGCCGCGGGCGTGGGGAGGCGCAGCGACCATGGGCTTGGCCGGCCAGCCGCTGGAAATCCTCAAGAGAATCCCGTTCTTCGCGCAGCTCGCCCCGGCGGAGCTGGAGGCGCTGGCGGAGGCCGTGGTGGTGGCCCGCTATCGGAAAAACCAGGTGCTTTTCGTCGAGGGCGAGCCCAGCCACTCCCTGTACTTCATCTGCCGGGGCCGGGTGAAAGTGTACCGCGTGTCCCCCGACGGCCGCGAGCAGATCTTGCACCTGCTGGGGGACGGCGACCCCATTTCCGTGGTGCCGTTTTTTGACGGCGACCCGTATCCGGCCAACGCGGAAGTGCTGACCGATTCCGAGATCGCGTTCATTCGCTTCGAAGACTTTGAGCGCATCGCCCGGGCCAATCCCGGCATTTTGCTGCAGATGCTGCGCGTTCTCGCCCGCAGGCTGCGCCGGGCGCAGGAAGAGATCGCCTCCCTGGCGCTCAAGAGCGTGGCCGGCCGCATGGCGGCCCGCTTGCTGGAGCTGGCCGAGCGCCAGGGGGAGCTGGTGGACGACGGCATTCAGATTGACCTGAAGCTGAGCCGCCAGGAGCTGGGTCACCTCATCGGCGCCTCGCGCGAAACGGTGACGCGCGTGCTGCACCAGTTCCAGCGGGAAGACGCCATTCGCATCGACGGCTCCCGCATCGTCATCCGCAAACCGCTCATTCTGCAGTCGTGGAGCGAGCAGTAAGCCCCTCGGGTGCGGACTTCCGTGAGCAAGATCACACCCCGTCTGGTGCACTGGTCACGGTGCCGGGGCGCGTTTTCGCGTACTCTGTGGGTAGACCGCGACAGGGGCGCCCGGCCCGGTGCGGGTGCGCGGTGACCGTCGCAGTGATGACACGGTCGAAAAGGGGATGATCGTCATGTCTGCTCAGTCGCAGCCGGTCTTGCAATTGGACGTGCGGGACGTTCCGCCGCGGGAGCGGCACCCCCGCATTTTCGAGATTCTGGACGGCCTGGCCGCCGGGCAAAGCCTGGAGCTGACCAACGACCACGATCCGAAGCCGCTCTATTACCAGATCCAGGTCGAGCGGCCCGGCCAGTTCGGCTGGGACTACTTGACCGAGGGACCGGACGTATGGCGAGTGCGCATTACCCGGATTGGGGAACGGTAGACGCCGGGCGTGCCACTCAGTCCTCAGGTTTGGCGGGGTTTGGCGGGCGAGCCCGAGTTCCCGGACGCGCCCGCCGACGCCGCTCGCCGGGCTTGGTGGCCTTGCCCCTCATGGCCTGGCGGTTGACGGGTCTTTCGCTTGTATGCGGAAAAACTTGACGCGCCAATGCCTCTCTTCGATCTCCTCGGCCTCGTGCCGGAAGCCTTGGGCGGCCAGTACGTGATACAGGGGCCGCGGCTCGAACGGGGCGATGAGAACCAGCGCCTGGCCGGGCGCCAGCCGCCCGACGGCCGCCATGATTTTTGGAAACGGCTCCACGCCGCGGCGCAGGTCGTCTCGTACATCCAGCACCAGTGGTTCCATCAGACACGCACCTCCGACCGTCTCAGCGAAACAGCGTCCACAGCAAGTTGCCGGCGGCCAGCGCGGCCCCCAGCCCCAAGAGAGCGAGGAACGGGCCGGCGGGCCAGGCCGTCACCAGCGCCAGGGCCGTGCCGACGACGCCGGCATGGTACACGGCGAAGGCGGCCCAAGCCAGCGGCTGATGGATCATGTCCCGAAACGCCGGGACGCCGGGCTCACGTCCCCGCCCCCAGTAGCGGTTGTGCCACACGATGAAGGGCAAAATGCGGTGCAAGTAGCCGAGAATGGTGCTGGAGAGCCAGCCGGCCGCGGCCAGAAAACCCAGGGCCGTCAGCCACGAGGGCGCGGGCCGGAAGCCTGCCGCGGGCAGGCATGCCAGCATCGCCAGCAGCACGGCGCACAAGGCCAGGTACGCGTGGGCCGCCCGCACGTGGCCCACGGCCGGATGCATGCGCTCGGGCCCTCGGCGGGCGTACAGGCCCCGGGCGTCCCCCACGAACAACGCGCAGGCCGCCGCGACCGCCAGCCCGGCGGCGCCGGTGACCAACGGGGTCCCCGTCGGAGTGCCGGCACCCCGTCCCAACGACGGCAACGACGCGGCGACGATGCCCAGGACGACGCCCGCATGGAGCAGGCGGCGCACCGCCGCCGGCCGGCGAAACTCCCGGCGTTTGTCGACAAACCCAAAGAACGTCAGCAAGTGATATGAGATGCCGATGACGAGCATCAGGAACCATCCGCCCGCCGCCGCGCCCACGTGCGCGGCGAACGTGGCCCGCCACGCGGGCAGCAGCCAGCCCGTAGTCAAGTTGACGGCCAGCGCCGCCCCGGCGAGAAAAGCGATGAGAAGATATACGCCCGAAGCGTGCACGAAGGGGCGGATGAGCGCCCCTCTTGCCGTCGGCTGCGCCGTCCGCAGCGTGAGGGTGACGTTTGCCAGAACCATCATGGCGCCCAGCGGCAGGCCCGCCGCGGCGGCGAACAGCGCGGGCCGGGCGACTCCCGCCCGCGACAAGGCGACGAATCCCGTGATGAGACCGGCCAGGCCCAGGGCGTACGGCACGAACGCGGCGCGGGCCAGCCTGGTGCTGTGCAGAACGGTGGCGTACACGACCGCGACCATCTGCTGCAGCGCGCCCAACGCCACGGCGCTGCCCCAGCCCAAGGCGTAAAGATGCACCGCCGCCAGCACCAGCGGATGCCGGTACGCGCCCGCATCGAGCCGGCCCGCGGCGGCCAGGAGTACCCACGGGACGGCCGCAAACGACAGCAAGCCCAAAATGAAATAGGGCGCCAGGGCGGGGAGGGCGACCAAGTTTTCCCGGGTGACGCGCACGTTGACCATGGTTCCACCGTCCCGTGGCTCGACTTTCTGTGGCTCTGGCTTCCCGTGGCTCGACCTTCCCGTGGCTCAGCCTTGCCGTGGGTCGGCCTTCCCGTGGCTCCGCCTTCCCTTGGGTGCGGACGGGTTTGTGCCCACTCTTTCGACGATTGTGTCATCCGGCCTGCCAATCGGGCAGGCCGGAGGAAATCGTCGCCGCCGGGCCGTATCGCGTTCCGGCAGCCGGCGGCGTCTCCTCTGCGAAAGATCGGCCAAGGGAATTACTCGGCCGGGGCATTATCCGGGGCCTGATACTGCAGGTCGGGCCGCGGCGGGAAGATGTTGTGGGGCTCTTCCCGCTCTTCCCAAACGGCGTCCCGCTGCAGGCTCAAGTACGGATTGAAGCGGGTGCCGGTGATGACAGCCGCCGGATGGCGGCCCAGCGCCGCCAGGCGCTCCTTCGTGTACACGAACCGCTCGTCTCCCGCGGTGCGCCCGGGAAAGCCGCCGTCGAACCGCTCCTTGTCCAGCTCGACGGGCACGGGTTCGCCGGCGGCGGCTTCAGCCAGCTCGTACACGTCCGACATGGCCAGCGCCTCGTACGGGCACGCTTCGGCGCACAAACCGCAGTAGAGGCACAGGCTGGCGTCAAGATTGTACAGCCGCAGCGCCCGGCCCGTGTTCGTGTTGTTGCCCACTTCCTCCGGGCGGGCCGTTTTCCGGTCGACCTTGTCCCACCCAATGGTGATGCACTCCACCGGACACGCCCTGGCGCACAGCTCGCAGGCGGTGCAGTTGAGAATTTCCGTCCCGGGCCGGCTGAGCAGGACCGGCAGGCTGCGCTCGCCCCGCACCGTCACTCGCCGCTCCTCCGGGTAGTGCTGCGTGATGGTGGGACGGAAAAAGTTGACAATGGTAACCCACATCCCGCGGCCGATGGACGCCGCCGTGTCGAAGAATTGTCGGGTCATATTCAATCGGGACACCCCTTTCGCCGGCCGGCCGGGCCGTTCCGGAAGCTGGCCGCGGAAAACTTAAGGCGCTTAACCTCGTCCTCAGCGTACCAACGCCGGGAGCGCAAGGATGTGACCGCCGGAGCGGGGCCGACGTGATCTTCGTCACGCGGAAACGTGAGCGCCGTCACGGGGCGCCGTTGCATGCATCACGGGTGACGGGCTGTCGTCGTGCTACAATTTCGACAAACGGTTCATCCGATTAATCATGTCTCCCGTGTTTCCCGCTCCGGGGGCTCGCGCTGGTGCGGACGCTTTGGAGCGCCCGCCGTCGAGCCCCGGCGGGCCCGGGTCCGGCCTTGCCGCCGCACAAACGCAGACCGGCAGGCCCCGACCGGCCCGGGTCCGGCTCTGCCGCCAAGCTGGCGCGCCGGCCGCGGGCACGTCCTGCGGCCGGCGGTTTGCTGGGAGGAAACGCCATGTCACTGGTCTCGCATGAAGAACGCATCCTCGACGCTTTGCGAGCAGTCATCGATCCCGAGCTGGGCGTCAACGTTGTCGACTTGGGGTTGGTGTACAGCGCCGTGGCGCTGCCCAACGGCGACATCGCGGTGCAGATGACGATGACGACGCCTTTGTGTCCCCTGAGCGCGCACTTGCGGGCCGAGGCGCAGTCGGCTCTGCGCCGGGCCTTTCCGGACGTCCGGGTCATCGACGTGCAGATTGTATGGGAGCCGCCTTGGGACCCGTCCATGATGTCCGATCGCGCCCGCCGAGCGCTGGGCTGGCGGGAGTGAGCGTCATGCCCCGTCGCTCCCGATGGATTTTGGTTCTGCTTCCGGCCGCGCTGGCGCTGCTGCTGCTCGCCGCCTGGGCCGGCCTCGTCCGCATGGGATGGGAATGGCCGCTGTCGCGGCGGCTGGCGCTGCTCCACGGCCCGGTGGTCGTTTCCGGGTTTCTCGGCACCGTCATCGGCCTCGAGCGGGCGGTGGCCTTCCGGCGCCCATGGGCCTACGGGGCCCCCGCCGGCGCCGCCGTCGGCACGCTGCTGCTGGTTACGAACGCGGCGCCGGGCCCGGGCCTGCTGGTCCTGGTGGGCGCGAGCATTGTTCTTTGCCTGGTCTATTTCCTCGCGTACCGGCGCCAGCCCGCTTCGTTCACCGCCGTCATGGGGCTGGGCGGGGCGTGCTGGCTGGCGGCCAACGTGCTGTACGCCGCGGGCCGGCCCGTGCACGTGGCGGCCCTTTGGTGGATGGGGTTCCTGGTCCTGACCATCGCCGGCGAGCGCCTGGAACTGAGCCGCATGGTCCCCCGAAGCCGGGGAAGCGAGACCGTGTTCTTGGCGCTTGCGGCCGTCTACATCGCGGCTCTGGTCCTGGCACTCTTCGCTTACGGACCCGCCGGACGGCTGGCGGGCGCCGCCTTGCTGGGTTTCACCTTGTGGTTGTGGCGTTACGATGTGGCCCGGCTCACCATCCGCAGGGAGGGCCTGACTCGTTTCATCGCAGCAGGCTTGCTGTCAGGCTACGTGTGGATGACCGTCGCCGGCGTGCTGCTGATTGCGTTCGGCGGCGTGCCGGCGGGGCTCATCTACGACGCCCAGCTCCACGCCGTGTTCATTGGTTTCGTCTTCTCCATGATCTTCGCCCATGCCCCCATCATCCTGCCGGCGCTGAGCGGCCTGGCCGTCCCCTACCACGGCCGCTTCTACGTACACCTGGCGCTGCTCCACGTTTCGCTGGCGGTCCGCATCGCGGGTGACCTCCTGGCCCTTCCGGACGTGCGCCGCTGGGGCGGCCTGCTCAATGCCGCGGCCATTCTCCTCTTTTTGTTCAACACCGCTTGGGCGGTGCGACGGGGACGGCGCACGGCTTAGGCCGGGCGGGCACGGCGCGCGGCTTAGGCCGGGTGGGCAGAAGCGCGGCGGGTGAGAGCGGCGGTCATAGCCTTGCGCGATTAGCCTCACCTGTGGGGACGATTTTCTCACGAAGCCTCGCGGATGGGGGTTTTCGGAAAACGAAAGCCCAAAAAATAGGGTTGTTTTCCGCCGGCCCCGGCCCGGGGGAAACACCAGGAAAGCAGGCGGGGGCCCTTTTGAGGGCCGGGTTGAGCGGGCGCCTT
>QGSR01000204.1 GCA_003387805.1 Bacillota bacterium
TGGGCGAACCCGTGCGCGGCTGGGGCCGCGTCCGCCTGGCCAACGCCGCGCTGACGGAGGTCGTCATCCACGCCGGCGGCCCGGTCCGCTTTACCCGCATCAACGACGTGTCCCATCTGCAGTGACTCGCCCGCCCCGGCAGCGGCGCCCGGCGATGAGCCGCGCCGCCGGGGAGGCCGGCGCCCTCTTTGCCATATTGTTTCCCGCGCCGTCATACGGTGAAACAAGACGTTCGTGGCAATGCGGGGGCGATCCGCCTTGTACTTTCTCAGCGGGCGCACGGTCGCGCTGGGTCTCGCGGCGCTGTTGCTCGCGGCGTTCGCCGGCGGCTGGCTGACCGGACTCTTCACGCCCCGGCACGCGCCTGTCGCGCTGCAGCTGCCGGTGGCCCGCGGCCTCGACATGCCCATGTTCTACGTGCGCACCGAACGGCCGCAGGTGGCGCTCACCTTCGACATCAGCTGGGGCACGTCCACCGTCGGCCCGGTGCTGGACATTTTGCGGGAAAAGAACGTCAAAGCCACGTTTTTCCTCAGCGGTTTCTGGGCCAAGCGCCACGCGGACATCGCCCGGCGCATCGTGGCCGACGGGCACGAGATCGCCAGCCACGGCGACGCGCACGTCAATCTCAGCCGCTACGGCGCCGACGACATCGCCAAGAACATCATGACCGCCCACCGGGACCTGGAGGAAGCCACCGGCCGCACGCCGCGCTTTTTCCGCCCGCCCAACGGCGACTACGACGACCTGGTGGTGGCCACCGCCCGCGAGCTGGGCTACGAGACGGTCATTTGGTCGCTGGACACGATTGACTGGAAAAACCCGGGGCCCGACTTCATGATCCAGCGCGTGCGGGAAAACGTGTTCCGGGGCGACATCATATTGATGCACGCCAGCGACTCGTCGAAGCAGATTCACCTGGCGCTGCCGCACATCATCGACAACCTGCGCCGGGACGGATTCGAGCCGGTGACGCTGGCCGAACTGCTGGCCGGCGGCACGCCCGGGCGCAACGACCCGCGGGGACGGCCGCGCGGCGAAGGGCGCTGACGTGCGGGCCGCGGGCGCCGGCCCCGCGGCGAAGGGCGCTGACGTGCGGGCCGCGGGCGGCGGCCGCGGCTGCGCCGCGCCCGGGGCGGCGCCGCGCCCACGGCTCCCTGGTCTGCGCTGGCGCGGTGCAAAGTCCCAGCGTAACAGGGCCGCGAACACCTCACATTAAACGCAGGAGGTGAGACGATGGCTCTCGGCCAGAAACGGAACACGGCCCTGGTGCCGCAGGCGGCCCAGGCGCTGGAGCAGCTGAAAAACGAGCTGGCCAGCGAAATCAGCAACGGTCCGGACCCGCAGGCGCAGACGCTGCAGAGCTGGTATCAGACCGGGTACGGCGGCGACGTGCCGTCCCGCGTGTGGGGTTCGGTGGGCGGCAACATGGTGCGGCGCATGATCGCGGCCGCGGAGCAGTCCATGATCCAGCAGGCCACGCAGCAGACGCAGGCGGCGTTTCGCCAGGCGCTGGGTCAGCCGCTCGGTTCGCAGGGGTACCCGCAGCAGAGCCACACGCAGGGTTACACCCAGCAAACCCAGTCGACGCAATTCTCCACCAATCCGTTCCAGGTGCAGATTCCGCCGGCCAACTGACGGCCGGTCCGGAGCCAGCGCAATGACGGCGGGCGGCCTTGGGCCGCCCGTTTTCGCGCCCGCCGCCGGGCGCTGCGCGCGTCTTGCCACCATGGCCCTCCCTTGGCGATATGCGGCACGTTGACCATCAATTACCATACAGTCCCATAACTGTAAGCCATTGTAATTCGAAACAAAATTAGATATGATGCTCATACCCACTTCAAATCCGTCCTCATTCGGAACTCGTTTCCCGCGGGGAGTTTCGACGGGACACGGATCCGCCCGGCGCCGCGTTTTCGCTCGGCGCTGTTCTGGAGAGGAAGGGCTCTGGTGACGTTCAAGAAGCCGTTCTCATTGTTCGTTGTGCTGCTGGCGGCCGTCGCGCTGGCCGGGTGTACAAGCCTTCTGCCCCAGCTGCCGGGGCAGCCGCCCGTGGAGACGGACCACGGCTCCGTCCGCCTGTCCGTCGACCTGTCGGAGATCGTCGCGGCCGACATCGGCTTTGACGCGGTGCGCGCGGAGCTGGCCGGCGGCGGCCGCTTCTTGGCCGAAGAGCTGACGATAGCCGGCGACACGGCCGAAGCCGAAATCTACGGCTTGGCGGCCGGCCCTTGGCAAGCCGTCGTCAGCCTGCACGACGGCCCGGTGCAGCTGGCCGCCAAAAGCGTCGACATCGTCATCACCAAGGGACGGACCGCCGACGTCGCCCTGGCGGCCCGGGCGGCCGGCGGCCAGGTCAGCCTGGAAACCGCCGACGGCGAGCCGCCCGGCCAACCCGGGGCACCTGGTGAGCCCGGCGAGCCGGGCGAGCCGAACGAACCGGGCCAGCCCGGCGACGGGGACGATGAGGAACCCGGGGAGCCCGGCGAACCCGGCCTGCCCGGTGACGGCGACGACGATGAACCCGGAGAGCCCGGCCAGCCCGGCGACGGCGACGACGAGGACGCCGACCCGGCGCCCGAGCCGCCGGCCGTCACCCGCGAAGTGCGGTACATTCAGTCGGGCAGCCGCACCGAAACCCGGACGGAAGTATACATCATCCGCTCCTCCGAACCCGGGCCGACGGTCATGCTCGTCGGCGGCGTCCACGGGTCGGAGCGGTCGGGCTGGATGGTGGCCGGCGAAGTGGCCCGGGAGTGGGACATCGACCGGGGCACGCTGGTTGTCATCCCCGAGGCCAACAAAGACGCCGTGCGCCGGCTGAGCCGCACCGGGCGGGACGGCCGTGACCTGAACCGGGCCTTCCCCCGGGGCCGGGCCATCGACCGGCCCACCGACTGGCTGCTGGCCCAGCGCATCTGGGACGTCGTGCTGGAGTTCCAGCCCGAGGCGCTGCTGGACCTGCACGAAGGCTGGGGCCTGCGAGAAGCCGGCGACCGATTCCCGGGCGGCACGCTGTCCGTCGGACAGACCATCATCGTCTACCCGGCCGGCGACGCCGAAGACTTCGCCCGGCACGTCATCAACGTCCTCAACACGCACCACAACCCGTTTTACGGCACCGCGGGCCTCACGTACAACTTCCGCATGATCGGGCCCCCGGTGGACGGCTCGCTGGCCCGCAAAGCCGGCAACGACCTGGGCATCCCGGCGTTCATCGCCGAACCGACCCAGGGCCGCGCCGGCCGGCACCAGACAACCCTCGCGCAGCGCCAGCACTGGCACCGCGTCATCGTTGAGGAGTTCCTGCGCTGGTACGGCCTCATCCAGTGACGCCGGCCCCGGGCCGGCAAGCGGGCGGCCTGGCGGGCGGGCAGGCGTCAACCCGGCGGGCAGGCGGGCAGCCAGGCGGACGGTCTCGGCAGCGCCCGCCAAGTGCGCCGCCGGGTCACCGCACCCCGGCCCCGAGTCGCACCCGAGGAGCCTGGGTCGACCCGGCGGGTCGGCGCAGGCCCTCGTCGCGTTGCATGCTCTCGCCCGCCAACATCGCGGTTGGTCCGATGGTCTGACCAATTTGCGCGAGAGCCGGTCCGCTGCCTGAATACGGAATGATGCCGTCCACATCGCTTTTTCCGACTTTCCGCACCGGCCTCTGCCACAAACAAAATGTGGTCCGGTGGCTGGACCAATTGGCACGCAACCTGCGGCGCCGGCCGAAAACTGGATTCGGTCGTTCACATCGGTTTTTTCGACTCTCCCCATCGGCCTCTGCCACAAACAAAATGTGGTCCGGTGGCCGGACCAATTTGCACGCGACCTGCGGCGCCGGCCGAAAACCGGATTAGGCCGTCCACATCGGTGTTTTCGCCTCTCTACAGCGGCGGATGCTGCAAGCAGAATGCGGTCCAGTGGCCGGACCAATTGGCAAAACTCGCCGCGCGAGCATCTCTCCGGCGCGGACACCCGCCGCCTGCCGCTGAGCGCAGGCGCCCGCCGCTGAGCGCAGGTGCCCGCCGCTCGGGGCAAACACCCGCCGCTGGGCGCAGGTGCTCGCCGCTCGCTGCGGGCCCGGCGTGGGGTTCCCGCCGGGCGCGCCAAAAAAAACCCCTTGGGAAGCGCATTTCCCAAGGGGATGGTCGCGTCCGGCAGCGGCAC
>QGSR01000205.1 GCA_003387805.1 Bacillota bacterium
GGCGGGACCGAGGCGGCCGTGGGCGGGACCGAGGCGGCCGTGGGGGGGACCGAGGCGGCCGTGGGCGGGACCGAGGCGGCCGTGGGCGGGACCGGGGCGGCCGTGGGCGGGTCCGGAGCCGGTGCTGCAGCCGCCGCCGCCGCCGGGGCGGGCACAGACGCCGGATCAGGCGGGTCAGCCGGGTCAGCCGGGTCCGCCGGGGCCACGGCGGCGGGCGTTGGGTTGGGCCGTGACCGCGACCGCATGGACCGGTCCTACGAGCGGGTCTTCGTCGAGGGCCAGCAGGAGCCGGCCCCGCTGCCGTGGGCGTCGCCGGGGCTCAAGCTGCTGCAGCGGATCCGGGACGAAGCCCACCGCTACGCTTTGACGTACCACCGGCACTTGCGGGACCAGCGCACGTCCAAGTCGGTGCTGGACGAGATTCCGGGCATCGGGCCCCGCCGCAAGCGGGAGCTGCTGCGGCGGTTCGGGTCGGTGGCCGGCATCCGGCGGGCGTCGGTGGACGAGATTGCGTCGGTGCCAGGCATCTCCAAAGCGCTGGCCCAGCGCATCCTGGAACACGTGCGGGCGTAGGCGCCGGAGCGCGGCGAGGCGGCTGCTGCGCCCGCCGCCGCGGGGGACGCCGCCGTGCCGAACGCCGGCGCACACTCCGTTGTGCCGAAGGCCGGCGCGCAGGCCGCGGCTGGACCGGCCGCGGCAGAACCGGCCGCGGCCTCAGCCCGCCTGTTCATGTTTGAGTTTCCGGCGCTGCTCCACCTCCACGGGGAGCAGCTCTTGGTCTTTGTAGCGCAGGGCCGCGGCCACGTTGCGCAAGTCTCGCACGAGGCGGCGCAGGCCGTCGGGCTCCAGCGACGCCGCGTGGTCGGTGCCTTTCCACGTGCGGTCCAGCGTGAAGTGGCGCTCGATCCATCGGGCGCCTACGGTCATGGCGGCCACGTCGGCGGCGATGCCCAGGTGGTGGCCGGAGAAGCCAATGGCTTTCACCGCGCCGCCGTACTCCCGCCGCAGCCGGCGGATTTCCAGCAAGCACAGCTCCTCAAACTTCACCGGATAGCCCGACGTGCAGGCGTACAGCACCGTGTCGGCCAGCCGGCCCCGGGAGGCCAGCAGCTCGATGATACGGGCCTCTTCGGCGCGGGTCGTCATGCCCAAAGACACGTGGATCTCGCCGCCGAAGTGGTCGCATAAAAACCGCAGCATGTCGAAATGGGTGTTGGCCGCCGACGGCACCTTGATGTAGGCCGGCTGCAGCCCGGCGATTTCCCGGGCGCTGGTCATGTCCCACACGCTGGAGCTGTACACGACGCCCCACTCTTCGCACACGTCTTTCAGGCGGCGGTGCTGATGCACCGTGAACTCCAGCGCCTCCCGGTGCGCGCCGTAGGTGGGGCCGTACGCGTTGTGCGGCACCGGGTGCGGCGCGTTGTACTGCTCGGGCGTCAGCAGCTCTCGCGGGCTGCGCTTCTGGAATTTGACGGCGTCGACGCGGCAGACGCTGGCGGCGATGCGGATCATTTCCTCGGCGGTGCTCAGCTCGCCGCGGTGGTTGCAGCCGATCTCGGCCACGACGAAGGGCGGTTGCATCGGCAATCCCTCCACGTAAAGGAAATCCGGGCCGCCCGGACTCAACGGTCTTGCGCATCGGCGGCGCGGCCGGAGTCATGGGGAGACGGCGGCGGCCCGGTGCCCCCGGAACCGTGCCGGGACCAAAGCAGCTGCGCGAGCTCCCGAATGCAGCCCCGGCCGCCGGGCGTGTCCAGCACGATGCGGGCCGCGGCCCGGGCCTCGGGCCAGGCGTCGGCCGGGGCCACGCCGCAGCCCGCCCAGGCCATGCACGGGACGTCGGGGACGTCGTTGCCGACGTAAACGGTGGCTTCGGGGCCGATGCGGCGGCGCCGCAGCCACGCCTGCAGAACCGGCAGCTTTTCGTCGGTGACGATGCACTCGACGCCCAGTTTTTCGGTGCGGCGGCGCACCACCGCATTGGCCTCGCCGGTGAGGACCAGCAAGTGCACGCCCTGGCGCCGCAGCCGGGCCATGGCCCAGCCGTCGCCCCGGTGGCAGGTCACGGCTTCGGCGCCGCCTTCGCCGACGTGCACCCGGTTGTCGGTGAGGACGCCGTCAAAGTCCATGACCACGGCTTCCACCCGCCGGGGCAGCGCGGCGGCTTTGTCCCGCTGCAGGCGCCGGCGCAGCAGCGTTTCCGCCACGGCGAAGTCCGATTCGTCGTCGATTTCCAGGCTGCGGTCGGGCGGGATTTCGTAGACGGCGGTCCGGCCGGGAAACCGATGGCCCGCCCGCAAGAAGGCCGGGACCCGCAGGGCGTAGACGGCGCCCGCTTCTTCGAACTCGTCCCGCAGCTGCTGGCGCATAGGGCGGTGGGCCGTGTCGTGGCCTACGGGTTCGGCGCCGCCGGCCGTCCGGCGCCAGAGGAAACGGCGGCGGCGCACCGCGGCAAAGGCGGAGTCGTACCGGCTGCCGAGGGCGCGGACGGTGCCGTCGATGTCCTCGGGCAGCGTCAGCGGCGACGTGCACTGCAGAAAGACCAGGATACCGTCGCGGACGCCGGTGGCGTCGAGGGCGTGGGCCAAGGCCTGCTCCGAGGGCGACAGGTCACCGCTCAGGGCCGCCGGCCGGTGCACGACGTCGGCGCCCCAGCGGCGGCTGACGGCAGCGATTTCCGGATCGTCGGTGGAGACGACGACCCGGCCGACGGTTTCCGCCTGCCGGGCCGCTTCGATGGTCCAGGCGATGAGCGGCTTGCCGCACAGCAGCCGCACGTTTTTTCGCGGCACGCCTTTGGAGCCGCCCCGGGCGGGAATGACGGCCAACGCTTGCAATCCAGCGCCACCTCCGGGCAGGACGATGTACCATCGTATGGCGGCGCCCGGGTTTTCGAACGGGAATGGATTCCTAATCCGGCGGGCGGCCGGCAGGCGAGAAGGCGGGCAGTTCGTCGGGTCGGCCGGTGCGGGCCTTGATGCGGCGGCGCGGCCGGTGGTGCGGCGGTGTGGCCTGTTCTGCGGCGGCGCGGCCGGTGGTGCGGCGGTGTGGCCTGTTCTGCGGCGGCGCGGCCGCTGCTGCGGCGACGTTTCAAGAATGCATCGGCGTTCCTAGTACAGGCCCGCCCCGGGCACGTAATGTATTGCGTCACCGGCGGCGTGCCCGGGCGACGCCCGGCGCACGGCGGTGGCAGGACCGCAGAGTCAGGGTCTCGCGGGCAGCGGTCCGAGGCGGCGCCGCCCGCGGATCGAGGCGGCACCGCCCGCGGACTGAGGCCACGCCGCCCGCGGACCGAGGCGGCGCCGTGCCCGTCACCATGGGGGAATGGCCGTGCCCGAAACGCTGGAGGCGCCGCAGCCGGCGCCGTTGAAAAAGAAGGTTGCCATCGTGGGCGGCGGGCCGTCCCGGCGGCTGGCGCCTTTCGGCGACGAGACGTGGGACGTTTGGGCGTTTTCCAGCTTGCGGCTGAAGACGCCGCGGGTCACGCGCTGGTTCGAAATGCACGCGCCCGGCGACCTGGCGACCCAGCTCACCCGGGCGACGCCGGCCCGCCGATCGTTTCGGGAGTACGCCCGGTTTCTGCGGGAGCTGAAATGCCCGATTTATATGCAGCGCCGGCTGAGGGCGCTGCCGCACAGCGTGGCGTACCCGCTGGAGGCGGCCCTGGCGGCGTTCGGCCGCTGCTTTACCAGCACCGTGTCCTATATGATCGCGCTGGCCATTTTGGAGGGATACGACGTCATCGGCGTCTGGGGCGTGCACCTGACGGCCCGCAGCGTGTACTCCCGGCAGCGGCCCGGGGTCGAGTACTTGCTGGGCGTGGCGCGGCGGCGGGGCATCGAGGTGGTCCTGCCGCCGGGCAGCCCGCTGCGGGTGCCGGAGGAGCCGGTGCTGCCGTACACGGACGTGTTGTACGGCTACGACTGGCGCTCGGCCGGGGCGTGGTGGCGCCAGGTGCGGCGTTTCGCGGCCGGGCCGCGGGGGCGGCCGGCGGCGGGGGCGCAGGGGCGGTCCGCGGCGCGGGGGCGGGGGAGGCGCACCGCCCGGGGGGGGCGTTGACGGTCGGGCGGGAATCCGAGGTGGTGCCCGTGTCGGAACGAGTGGGCGTTTTGGTGGAGCGGCGGACGCTGGAGCAGGCCCGGCGGGGC
>QGSR01000014.1 GCA_003387805.1 Bacillota bacterium
GTGCAGCAGCGGGCACGTGAGCAAAAAGACGGGGGGGAACGCCCCCCAGCGGTGGCGCCGCCGGTGCAGTGGCTCGGTCAAAATGACCTGCGGGTACCCGTAGCGGCAGCGGCGGGACACCCGGGAAAACGGCCGGGGACGGCGCCCCAGCTGCCGGGTCACGGTGTCCCGATCCTTTTCCGTGGGCTCGTCCGCGCGGGCGGCGCCGTCCCCTCCGGGCCTCCCGCGGCCCTCCCCCTGGGGCTCGAATCGTTCCATAGGCATAAGATCCCCCGTTCACCGACGTCCAGCAAAAAGGGCACCCGACTGGCGGGTGCCCTGGCGTTCCACATGCCGGTGTCAAGCGGCGTTCTCTATTATATCAAAAAGCTCGGCGTGTGCCCCGGCCCCCTCGTTTCGCATCCATGCTCTTGCGCAGATGAGCCTGGCGCTCGTCGCTCTCCCGCAGGAAGCGGGACAGTTTGTCCTCGAACGAGCGCGACGTACGAGCCCGGCCGCGGGCAGGCCGACCGGCAGCGGGAGACGGATCGGGATTGTTCACCTGGCGGATCGAAAGACCGATCTTGCCGTCGCGCACGTTGAGCACCTTCACCTTGACGATGTCGTCAGGCTTCAAGTACTCATTGATGTCGTGGACGTACGTGTCCGCGACCTCCGAGATGTGCACCAGGCCGGTCTTTCCCTCACCCAACTCGACGAAGGCGCCGAAGTTGGTAATGCCGGTGACCCTCCCCTCCACGATGCTGCCAACTTCAATGGACATACGGAAACAAATTCCTCCCCTAAAATGTTGCCCTGCGGTAACCGCCGTCCCGTGCGGAGACCTCGGTCCCCAGGGTATCCTCATTATACGTGTTGAGAATATTTGTGTCAATCGATACGAAGCGAAGCGGGCGAGAAAGGGACGATCGTCACCGTCAGCGGTCCGCATTGTCCTCGGCCGGGGCCTCGATGACGATGACCGGCCGCTCGCCGGGCGTCACCAGCCGCAGCTGTTCCCTGGCGATGCGCTCGATGACCTCGTCGTTGTCGTACTCCAGCAGCTGCGCCTCCAGCTGGGCGTTGAGCGTTTGCAGCTCCGCGATTTGGCGCCGGACTTCCTCGATTTCCGCGGTGAGCGCGCGCATGCGCAGGAAACCGCTGACGTACCCGTAGACCGCGTAAGTGACGAGAAGGAACAGCGTGACGATGACGAAGAAGCGCGGCCGCACCCGGATGCGCTTGCCGGCTTGGGATCCGGTTTCCGCTCTCTGCATAGGACACCTCCCGTCGGGCGGCGTGCGTGATCATGTTCGACGCGGCGCCGCCGCTTCCTGCGCCGCAGGCCGGGAGGCTCCCGGCGCAGCGCCGCGGCGCCGGCGCCGCGCTCCGGGAGGCGTCAGGCACGGGACCGCATCCTCAGCGCCGCCGCCAGGCGGGGCCCGGGCGCCAGACCGCAGGCGGCCGCCACGGCGGCCGCAGCCACGCGGGCCAGCCGGCCTGAAACAGCCGGGCCCGGTCCGCGGCCCGAACCCGCCAGGCGTAGGCCAGCCGCCGGCCCAGCATAACGGGCCCCGCGGCCGCGTACAAAATGAGGTGCGCGGTCCAGGACACGACGCCGGCCACGGCGCGGAAAAGCAGGCGCAGCGTCTCCAGAACGAACGGGCTGAGCGCGGCGAAGTACACGGTCAAGCCGATGACGACGCCCAGCACGACGTACAGCCGCAGCTGGCCGCCGTTGGCGTGCAGCAGCAGGCCCGCCGTCAGCGGCGTCACGGACAGCCAGTACAGCATGTCGCTGATCCAAGCGACGGCGCCGCGGGGACGGGCCGTGCCGCGCAGCGCCCGGAACAGGTCGAACACGGCGCCCATGGCCGCGCCGGCGGCGATGGTCACGCCGAAGGCGTACAGCTGCTCCGCGAGGGACGCCAACGGGCTTCACCCCCAGAGGCAAAGCTGGGCCCGCGGGAGCGCCCGCGGACCGGACCTGGCCAGCGTATGCGCGCGGCGTCCGGGGCGTGCGCCGGGCGCCTCTCCGGGGCCGCGCGGTTCACTTGAAAAGCCGGCCCAGAAGCCCGCGCGCCTTTTTGGCCGGCCCGTCCCCCGCGTACTCCAGCGCGTGCACCTGGCCCGTCAGCTGGAGCGATCCCGTCTCCAGGTTGAGCTCCTTGATGTGGAGCTGCTCGCCCCGCACGAACAGCACGCCGGCGTCCGTTTCCACCACGACTTCCGTGTCGTCGAAACTTTCCACGTTGAGGACGCCTTCCACCCCCAGCGCCTCCCGGTGGCGCAGCGACAGCGCGTGCTTTCTGCGCGCGGGCGCCGCCTGCTTCGCTTCGGCCACCGCCGCCGCCCTCCTTTCCGCCCCGGCCTGTCCGGGACCGCGTCGGTAACATATATGCCGGGACGGACAAGGGCATGACCGGGCCGCGGCGCCCGGCGAAACCCGCGCTGCCGGCGCGGCGGCCGCCGGCCGTCACTCCCAGAGTTTGCGTATCTCGATGCCGTCGAAGAAGAACTGGACGATCTCCTCCGGCGAGCGGCCTTCCCGGGCCATTTTGTACGCGTCCCACTGGCTGAGGCCCACGCCGTGGCCGAAACCCCGGCCCCGGGCCCGCAGCCGTCCGTCTTCCACCTCGAACTCCTCGATGAGGGTGGACTTCAGCCGGTCCGCGCCGACGGCCAGGCGGAAGTCGTTGCCGCCCACCGCTTCGCGCCCGGCGGGGCCGTCCACTTCAAACACCGTCACCCGCTCCGAAGGGCCCCTCTCTTTGATGCGTACGTCGGCGACGGGCCCCACGTCCACGTCTATCTCGGCCAGCTTCCGGCGCACCTCGTCCAGATCCATCTCGAACTCCCAGTCCGTCACGTCCTCAGGCGCGAACTCGTTCTCGCCCACCCGCACGCTCTTGATGTAGGGCGGATCCTCCTCGTGGCCCAGCCCCTCACGCGCCGTGGCCGTGCGGCCGCCGCTGTAGGAGTGGAACCACGCCCGCACCAGCCGGCCTTCGTGCATCATGACCTGGCCGCGCGTCATCTCCACGCCCCGCTCGATGGCCGGGAAAATGTTGCCGGGATTGTACGCCTGGGCCTGCTCGTGCTCGGCGGGGATTTCATTGCCGCCGCTCTCCTCCAGGTATTGCATGGCGAAGCTGCGGGCCAGAATGGCCTGGGCCGCGTACGCCTCCACCGGCCAGTCGGCTTCCTCGGTCTCGCCCCGGGCCGGCAGCCGCCCCATCTCGCCGGCCACCACGCCCGCCACGTAGCGCTCCATGGGCAGCTCCTCCCGCCGCCCGTCCGGATGGACCACGACCACCGACGGCTCCTCCCGCATGCCGCGGGCCGAGCCGTCGGGCCCGCCGTCGTCGGACCCTTCCCGGCCCCGGGCGAAAAACAGTGCTCCCAGAGCCAGCAGCAGCACCACCGCCCACAGCACGATCCGCCTCGTTCCTGCGCCGTCCAACGAATCCGCCTCCCCGTTCCGGGGCCGCGCCGACGGGCGGCCGCGCTCCCGGAGGAATTTGTGCATTTTCTAGTGTGCAACGAGGTGAAATCGCCTATGCTAAGCATCCCAAAAGGAGGAATTCTAAAGGTGTCCCCGAAATAACGGGTACGAAAAACTTCCCAAAGGAGGAACGTTCTGTGAACAAAACGGAGCTTATTGCGCGGGTCGCCGAAAAGACGAGCCTGACGAAGAAAGCCGCCGGCGACGCGGTCGAGGCCGTGTTGGATACCATCAGCGAGGCGCTGGCCTCGGGGGAGAAGGTCACCATCGTGGGCTTCGGCACCTTTGAGGTGCGGGATCGGGCCGCCCGCCGCGGCGTCAACCCGGCCACGGGCGAAGCCATCGAGATTCCCGCCAGCCGCGTGCCGGCCTTCAAGGCGGGCAAGTCGCTGAAGGAAAAGGTCAGCGCCAAGTAAGGGATGGCGGAGACCAACGGGCGCGAGCCCGCGGGGACCGATCTGGGCCCGCTGCTGGCCGTCATGGCCCGGCTCCGCTCGCCCGACGGCTGTCCATGGGACCGGCAGCAGACCCACGAGAGTCTGAAGCCGTACCTGATCGAGGAAGCGTACGAGCTGCTGGACGCGATCGACGCGGGTGACGACGCCGCACTCATCGAAGAACTAGGCGACGTCTTGCTCCAGGTCGTCTTCCACGTGACCATCGCGGCCGAAACCGGCCGCTTCACCATGCAGGACGTGGTCGACGGTCTCACGGCCAAACTGATCCGGCGGCACCCGCACGTGTTCGGCGACGCCGAGGCAAAAGACGCAGCCGACGTCGCGCGCCTCTGGGCTCAGATAAAGCAACGCGAAGCCGCGCCGGGCGGGGCCGAACCGCCCGGCGTCCGTTCTCTTCTGGACGGCCTGGCCAAAGGGCTGCCGGCCCTCATGGAAGCCGAGAAGCTGCAGCGCCGGGCGGCCCGAGTGGGCTTCGAGTGGGACGACGTGGACGGCGCCTGGCAAAAAGTCCGGGAAGAGCTGGACGAGCTGCGGGAGGCGGTGTCCCGCCACGGGCAAGACCCGTCCGCGCCGGCGCGGGCGGAGCTGGAGGAAGAGCTGGGCGACGTCCTGTTCGCCTTGGTCAACGTGGCCCGCTACGTCCAGGTGGATCCCGAGCAGAGCCTGCGGGCGGCCAACGCGAAGTTTCGCCGCCGCTTCCGCTACATCGAAGCCCGGGCGGCGGAGCTCGGCAAAGACCTGAGCGAGATGAGCCTGGCCGAGATGGACGCCCTGTGGGATGAGGCCAAAGAAAACGGCGGTGGGTAAAGCCCACCGCCTGTAAATGGGCCCTGTCGTCGCCTGCGCGCCTTGCCGGGGCCGCCGCGCGGGGCTACTGTTCCATCTGCTTGGCCAAAAAGCCGGCCGCGGTTTCGGCCAGCTTCAGCTCCAGCTCGCCCATTTTCCGGTGCGGGTCGTTGGTGGCGATGATGACCGCGCCGATGGGATCGCCTTCGGCGATGATGGGCGCGACGGCCTGGGCGGCAAAGGCCCACGCTTCATCGTCGTCCTCGTCCAAAGCCGGTCCTTCGCCGGGACCGGACACCAGCAGCGAGCGGCGGTTTTCCATGAGCTCCTCCACGATGGAAGGCACCCGCTTGTCGAGCCACTGCTTCTTCGGCGCGCCGGCCACCGCAATGACGGCGTCGCGGTCGGTAATCAAGGCGATGTGCTCGGTGGTCTCGTGCAGCGATTCCGCGTACTCCTGGGCGAAATCCCCCAGCTCGCCGATGGGCGAGTACTTTTTCAGGATGACCTCGCCGTCGCGGTCCACAAAAATTTCCAGCGGATCGCCTTCGCGGATGCGCAGGGTGCGGCGGATTTCTTTGGGGATCACGACGCGGCCCAGATCATCTATGCGACGCACGATTCCGGTAGCTTTCACTCTCGCAGCCCTCCTTAAGCCTTGTTTGCCCGCGTCGGCCGTTTTCCATGTATCCGGCTGCCGTCATTCGCGGCCGGCGGCCACGGGGCGGGGCCCCTCCCGCTCTTCGGCCACGGGCCACGACGCCTGCATTTCCTCGAGCACCTGCTCCAGCAGCGCCAGCATATCCCGTTCGCCCAAGCCTCGCCGCCGCAGCCGCACCGGCGCCGACCGCGCCGCGGACAGGAGAATCCGGCCCCGGAAGCGCCGGCTCAACTCGTACGCCGTCTGCCTGGGCAGCACGACCCCCTGCAGGAACCGGATAACCACCTCGTCCGGCGTGCCGCTGACCGACTCGACGCCCACCTCTTTGGCCAGCGCCTTGATACGGGCCACGGCCAGCAAGTTTTTCACCGGCGGCGGCGCCGGGCCGAACCGGTCCTCCAGCTCCTCCTGCAGGTCCGTCACGTCCACGACGGAGCGCACCGCGGCCACCCGCTTGTATACTTCCACCTTCTGCTGCGGATCCGCCACGTAGTCGTCCGACACGTACGCATCCACGCTGAGGTCGATGACGGGTTCCGGCGGCGCCTGCGTCCGCTCGCCCTTCACTTCCCGCACGGCCTCTTCCAGCAGCTGGCAGTACAGCTCGAAGCCGACGGAGGCGATGAACCCGTGCTGCTCCGGTCCGAGCAGATTGCCGGCGCCCCGGATCTCCAAGTCGCGCATGGCGATCTTGAAGCCTGAACCGAGCTCGGTAAACTCCTTGATGGCTTGCAGGCGCTTCTCCGCGTCTTCGCTGAGTATTTTGTCCCTGCGGTAGGTGAAATACGCGTACGCGACCCGGTTGGTGCGGCCCACCCGGCCCCGCAGCTGATAGAGCTGGGCCAGGCCCATGCGGTCCGCGTCGCTGACGATGAGCGTGTTGACGTTGGCGATGTCCATGCCGGTCTCGATGATGGTGGTGCACACCAGAACGTCGATTTCGTGGTTCAGAAAGTCCACCATCACCTGCTCCAGCAAGTCCTCGTTCATCTGCCCGTGGGCCACCGCGATGCGCACCTCGGGCACCAGCTGCCGCAGCCGCTCCGCCACGCGGTCGATGTTTTGCACGCGGTTGTGGACGTAGTACACCTGCCCGCCGCGGCCCACCTCGCGCAAAATGGCCTCCCGCACCAAGTCCTCGTCGTACTCGCTGACGTAGGTGCGGATGGGGAAGCGGTCCTCCGGGGGCGTTTCGATGACGCTCATGTCCCGCAGCCCCACCAGCGCCATGTGCAGCGTGCGCGGAATGGGCGTCGCGGTCAGGGTCAGCACGTCCACCGTGCGCCGCAGCTCCTTGAGCCGCTCTTTCTGGGCCACGCCGAAGCGCTGCTCCTCGTCGATGACGACGATGCCCAGATCCTTGAACGCCACGTCCTTGGACAGCAAGCGATGAGTGCCGATGACGATGTCCACCGTGCCGTCGGCCAGGCCCTTGATGATTTTCGCCTGCTCCGCCGGCGACTGGAAGCGGCTCAGCGCCTCGATGCGCACCGGGTACGGCGCGAAGCGCTCCCGGAACGTGCGCAGGTGCTGGTGGGCCAAAATGGTGGTGGGCACCAGCACGGCCACCTGGCGCGCGTCCATGACGGC
The DNA here is from genome assembly GCA_003387805.1 of Bacillota bacterium. Lineage (GTDB taxonomy): Bacteria > Bacillota > Limnochordia > Limnochordales > ZCTH02-B6 > CALJUZ01. The sequence goes on from QGSR01000014.1 coordinate 6,980, forward strand.
CTTGAAGGCGGCCCGCATGGCCACCTCCGTCTTGCCGAAGCCGACGTCGCCGCACAAAAGCCGGTCCATCGGCCGCGGCCGCTCCATGTCGGCCTTGATTTCCGCGATGGCCCGCTTCTGGTCCGGCGTCTCCTCGAAAGGAAACCCGTCCTCGAACTGCTGCTGCCACACCGTATCCGGCGAAAACGCGTAGCCGGGCAGCGCCTCCCGCTCCGCGTACAGCTTGAGCAAATCCTGGGCCAGCTCGCGCACCGACTGCTGCACCCGCTGCTTGGCCCGGGTCCACTCGCTGCCGCCCAGCCGGTTCAGCCGGGGCGTCTGGCCTTCGACGCCGATGTACTTTTGCAGCAGATGGACCTGGTCCGTCGGCACGTACAGCTTGTCGTCGCCCGCGTACTCCACCAGCAGGTAGTCTTTGTGCGCGCCGCCGATGACCAGCGTCTCGACGCCTTGGTAGCGGCCGACGCCGTGGTTGACGTGGACCACCAGGTCGCCGACCTTCAGGTCGTCCATGCGGGTGGCCGCGCCGGCCCGCCGGCGGGGCCGCTGCCGCTGCTTCTGCTGTCCGAACACTTCCAGCTCGGTCAGCACCAAAAGCTTCTCGTCGGGCAGCTCGCAGCCCACGTGCAGCTCCGCGGCGGCCACCGCCACCGCGCCCGCGGGCAGCGCGCCCTCTAGATCCCGGGCGTGGCGAGCGGGGATTTCCTCGTCCTGCAGCACTTCCTGGATGCGGGCCGCGCGGGCGTCGGTGGAGGCGATGATGACGGTGCGCCAGCCTTCCCGCCGCCGGCGGCGGACCGCCGACACGAACTGCTCCAGCCGCCCGTGGAACGTCTCGGGCGGCCGGGACTTGACCGCCGTCTCCGGCAGGCCCTCCATGCCCGGCACCCGCTGGGGCAGCCCCGACACGAACAGGGCCGGGCGGCGCCGCACCGCGGCCGCCAAATCGTCCCAGTCCGCGAACAGCGCCTGCTGCTCGGGCAAGACCCGGCCCCGCTCCAGCAAATCCGCGTGGGTTTCCGCGAACTCGGTCATCATCAGCTGCAGCTGCTCGCGCGTGCGGGCCGGCTCGTCGACGATGACCGTCGCGTCCGGGCCGGCGTAGTCCAGCAGCGTCTCCAGTTCGGGGAACAGGAATGGCTTGTACTGCTCCAGGCCCGGCGCCCAGCGGCGGCCCGCCAGGTGGGCCAGGTGCGTGCGGGCCCGCTGGGCCAGCGCATCCGCGCCCGCGCCGGCGCCGGCTTTCCCCAGCGTCTCCACCCGCCCGGCCACCGCCCCCTGAATGCGCGCCAGCGCCGCCTCGTCGTCCACCGGCGGCACTTCCCGCGCCGGGCCGATGCGGACCCGCTCCACGTCTTCCACCGAGCGCTGCGTTTCGGGATCGAAGACCCGGATGGAATCGATCTCGTCGTCGAAAAAGTCGATGCGGTACGGCGCCGGGGCCGAGGGCGGAAACACGTCCAAGAGCCCGCCCCGCACGCTGAACTGGCCGCGGCCTTCGACCATGGCCGCCCGCTCGTACCCGTCGCGGACCAGCGCTTCGGCCAGCTGTTCCATGGGCAGGATGTGGCCCACGGCCACGGTGCGCACCCGCTCCCGCAGCGCCGCCCGGGGCGCGAGCCGCTCGGCCGCGGCCTGGATGGGCGCGATGACGAGGGCCGGCTCCCCGGTGACCAGCCGCTCCAGGACGGCCAGGCGGGCCGAGGCGATGGCTTCGGGCACGTGCAGCTCTTCGTGGGGCCACACTTCGCGGGCCGGAAACACCAGCACGTCTTCGTCCGGCAGCAGCGACGACAGCTGCTGCGCCAGGCGCTGGGCGTGCCCGGGGCCCACCGTCAGCACCAGCGTGGTGCGGCGGCCCGGCTGCGGCCAGCCGCGCGCGTGCCACGCGGCGATGGCCAGCGTCTTGTGGCCGGCCGCGAAGCCGTGTATGTAAGCGGCGGGCGCGGGCTGCGAGGCGCCTGCCCGCACCTTTGGTGTGACTAGTGGGAAAATTATATCATTGACCAAAATAAAACACCCTCTTTCGCCGCGGTCGAGCGCGCGTCGGGTGCACCAACCGGTGCGGCACCGCCTGGCTCGGAAACACGCACCCCTCACCGGGGCGCGCGTCGGATGCGCGGGAGACCGACGCTCCCGGACATGCGCCGTGAACGAGCAGAAAGTCGGATGGTGCAACAACATTATAGGTGCGGGCGCGGGCCGAGATCAACCCTGCGGCCCCGAGGCGGCGCGCGCCCGGGGCCCGGCCGGACCGGGCTCCGCCGGCCGTGCGGCCCCCTCGCGGCGCCCGATTACGGGCGTATTATGGCATCGCCCGATTGTACTTATTCATGGCCGCTTCCACGCCTTCCAGCACCCACGTCCTGGCCGCCTCGGCGGCGCGCCGGATGACGTCTTCGTAAAGCGCGAACTCGTCGCGGCCCATGATCTGCAGAACATACTCCGCGGCCGTCAGCGGATGGGGCGGCCGGCCGATGCCGATGCGGATGCGGGCGAACTGATTGGAACCGAGCGCGGTGATGATGGACTGCATGCCGCGGTGGCCGCCGGCGCCGCCGGACGGACGCACGCGCATCTGGCCCGGCGGCAGATCCAGGTCGTCGTAGACGACCAGAAGATCTTCGGGGCCGCAGCGGTAGTAGCGCAGAAGCGGCTGGACGGCCTCGCCGCTCAGATTCATGTACGTCATCGGCTTGACCAGATACAGCTGCCGGCCGTCCAGCTTCGCTTTGGCCACGGAGCTGCCCATCCAGCGCCGCCAGCCGTCCGCGCCCAAATCCCGGGCCAGCTCGTCCACGACCAGGAAGCCCATGTTGTGGCGGGTGCGCTCGTAGCGGGCGCCGGGATTGCCCAAGCCGACGATGAATTTCAGCGACATTACTCCTCGCCGCCGCCGCCTTCGTCCGCCTCACCGGCTTCTTCGCCGGCCGGCTCTTCCTCGGCCAGGCGCGGGGCGCTGACCGTCACCACGGTCTCCTCCGGGTCGGTCAAAATGGCCACGCCCGGCGGCGGGGTCAGCTGGCCCACGGTGACCACGTCGCCCACGGCCAGCCCGGACACGTCCACGGTGATGGCTTCCGGAATATCCGTGGGCAGGCACGAGATCTGGATTTCCCGCAGCACCAGCTGCACGATGCCGTCGTCGGCGCGGGCGTCCTCGCCCTCCAGCGCCACCGGCACGGTGGTCTGGATCTCCTGGTCCAGCGCGACCGCATGAAAGTCCACGTGCACGAACTCGTCCCGCACGGGGTCCTGCTGAACTTCCTTGATGAGCACCTTGTGCCGGCCGCCGTTGCCGCCTCCGGCGATGTGCAGGTCCACCAGGCTGTGGGTGCCCGCGATCTGCAGCGTCCGGAACAGCTCCCGCTCCGGCACAGCGACGTGAATGGCCTGCGGGCCGGTGCCGTACACGACGCCGGGCACGAGGCCGCTCCGTCGCAGCCGGCGGGCGGCGCCCTTGCCCAGCGCCTCCCGGACCTGGACCGTCAGAGAAGTCTCGGTCATGATCCGCCCTCCTTCGAACTCGATCCAGCCTCTACCTTATCATACTTCGAACAGCTTGCTGACCGAAATCTCCTCGAAGATGCGGCGGATGGCCTCGGCGAACATGGGCGCGATGGACAGCACCCGGATTTTCGGCACCCGCTTGTGCACCGGCAGCGGGATGGTGTTGGTCACGACCAGCTCCGTGATGGGCGACGCCTGCAGCCGTTCGGCGCCCGGGTCCGACAGCACCGGGTGCGTCGCGCACGCGTACACTTCTTTCGCGCCCTGGGCCAGCAGCGCCTCGGCGGCCTGCACCAGCGTGCCGCCGGTGTCCACGATGTCGTCGATCAAAATGGCCGTCATGCCCTCCACGTCGCCGATGACGTGCATGGCCTCGGCCACGTTGGGCTTGGGCCGCCGCTTGTCGATGATGGCCAGGGGCGCATGGAGCCTTTCGGAGAACTCCCGGGCCCGGGCCACGCCGCCCACGTCGGGCGAGACGACGACGATGTTGCTCAGGCCTTTGTGGGCAAAGTAGTCGGCCAGAATCGGCAGGGCCTTCAGGTTGTCCACCGGGATGTCGAAGAAGCCCTGAATCTGCCCGGCGTGCAGGTCCATGGTCAAGATGCGGTCCGCGCCCGCCGACGTCAGCAGATTGGCCACCAGCTTGGCCACGATGGGGTCCCTGGGCTGGGTCTTGCGGTCCTGCCGCGCGTAGCCGTAGTAGGGGATGACCGCGGTGATGGAAGCCGCCGACGCCCGCACCAGAGCGTCAATCATGATCAAGAGCTCCATCAGGTTCGAGTCGGCGGGGTTGCACGTGGGCTGAATGACGAACACTTCCGCGCCGCGCACCGTTTCGCCGATGCGCACGTTGATCTCGCCGTCCCGGAACCGCCCGACCACGGCGTCGCCCAAAGGCAGCTCCAGGTGGTCGCAAATTTCCTGGGCCAGCTCCGGGTGGGCCGTGCCGGTAAACACCTTGATCTTCTTGTGGGTCGCCGAACCAATCCGCATCTCGTTCCATGAGCCTCCCGTGGCATACTGCGAGGACACGTCCATGCTCCGCCGCTTCCCGTCTTTCTAGGTTGACCGAAGGCCGGGGCGGTTCCTCCCCGGGCTCCGGCACGATGCGACCCGCGCCGCCGTGTCCGGCGCGGGTCGCTGGTCAGCTGGTCCCTTTATCTCCGCCCGGGCCGTCCGCGGGCGGGCTTTCGTCCGCGCCGGCGCCGGGCGCGCCCGCGCGGCCGGCGGCCGTTTTCTCCGCCTCGGCCCGCTGCCGCCGCCGCACCGCCCAGCCTTCGATGTTGCGCTGCTCGGCCCGCTCGATGGCCAGCGCGTCCGCCGGCACGTCTTTGGCGATGCTGGAGCCGGCGCCGGTAAACGCGCCCTTGCCGATGCGCACCGGCGCGATGAGATTGGTGTTGCTGCCGATGCGGGCGCCGTCCTCGATGACGGTCTCGTATTTGTTGAACCCGTCCCAGTTGCACGTGATGGTGCCGGCGCCGAGGTTGACGTCGCGGCCCAGGACCGCGTCGCCCACGTACGACAGGTGGGGCACCTTGCTTTCGGGGCCGATGCGAGACTTCTTGACTTCGACGAACGAGCCGACGCGAGCCCGCTCCTCCATGACGGTGCCGGGCCGCAAGTACGCGTACGGGCCCACGGCGCACCCCGGGCCGATGCGGCTTCCTTTGACGACGGCCCGCTCCACCGCCGCGCCCCGCTCGACGACGCTGTCGGCGATGTCCGCGTGGGGCCCGATGCGGCAGTCTTCCTCGATGCGCGTGTTTCCGCGGATGAACGTAAACGGCAGCACGGTGACGTCCGGCGCCAGGGAGACGTCGGCGTCGATGTACACCGTGTCCGGGTCGACGATGGTGACGCCTTGCAGCATCCAATGCTCGACGATGCGGCGGCGGTACACGGCCTCGGCCCGGGCCAGCTCGACGCGGGTGTTGACGCCGAGAATTTCGTCGGCGTCCGGGGCGATCACGGCCTGCACGAAGCCCCCGCCTTGGGCCAGTACGTGCACCGCGTCGGGCAGGTAGTACTCGCCCTGCGCGTTGTCGGGCCGCACGGCCCGCAGCGCTTCAAACAGGCGGCCGCCGTCGAAGCAGTAGGTGCCGCTGTTGACCTCGCGGATGGCCCGCTCCTCGGGGGACGCGTCGGCGTGCTCGACGATCCGGATCAGGCGCCCAGGCTCCGCGGCCGCAGGGGCCTGGGCCCGCACGACGCGGCCGTAGCCCGTCGGATCGTCGACCATCGCGCTCAGAACGGTGGCCGCGGCGCCGCGCGCCACGTGGGTTTCCACCAGCTGGGCCACGGTTTCCGGGCGCAGCAAGGGCACGTCGCCGCACGTGACGACCACGGGGCCGCCGTGGCCCGCCAGCAGCGGCTCGGCCTGCATGACCGCGTGGCCCGTGCCCAGCTGCTCCTCCTGGACGGCGAACTCCACGTTCATGTCCCCAAGGGCCGCGCGCACGCCGTCCGCGCCGTGGCCGACGACGACGACGATTCTCTGGATGCCCGCGCCCCGCAGCGCCTCCACCACGTGCCGCACCATGGGGCGGCCCGCGACCTCGTGCAGCACTTTCGGGCGCTTGGACTTCATACGCGTGCCTTGGCCGGCGGCCAAGACCAGCGCCGCAGGCGTTGTCATGGGCTTTGCACCCTCACACGGGGAAAAGTTTGTGCCTTGTTTCACCTTCGGCGCCGCGACGGGCATTCCTGCGTCTACAGCTGCAACAAACCGATCAAGATGAGGATGGCGCCGGGCGCGTAGGATCCTTTGCCGCCCAGCCACCCGGCCCCCCAGCGGCGGCCCAGGTGCAGGCCCACCCACGTCAAGAGCACCTGGGCCGCCGCCACCAGCGCCACGGCGTAGGCGCCGAAGCCGATGAACGCCGCGCCCAGGCCCGCGGCCAGCGCGTCCAGACCCAGGGCCACGCCCAGCACTACCGCTTCGCCCGCGTCGATGGCGCCCGAGCCGTCCACGTCGGCGCGGCCCGGCTCTTTGAGCACCTGAATGACGATGCCCGGACCCGGCAGGCGGATGCAAAGGAGCGTGGCCGCCTCGTCGCGGCTCTCGGCCCAGCCTTTGGCCATGTTCCATGCGCCCAGCGCCACGAACACGGCCGCGCCCGCGACGTTCGGGGCGCGCCAGACGCCCGCGCCGGCCAGCGCCGCCCCGGCCGTCATCGCGGCGGCGAAACACGCCGCGCTGCACACGCCGATGACCAGAAGCGACCGCGCGGGCACCTGAATGCGCCGCAGGCCGTAGGCCGCGCCGACGGCCAGGCCGTCGGCGCCCAGCGCCAGCGCCACTGCGGCGGCGGACCAAATTTCCATGGGCGGCCCCCTCAGCCGTCAATCCGTCCCAAGCTATGAGCCAGACTATGAGGGGAGCCGGGATGTTGACCGCCGCGCGGCGCGAAGGCCGTCGCGCTCGCCGGGGCGGCGCGTTTGACACGATCCCCGCGTACACGGTATAATTTTTGTGCGTGGGCCGGCGAATTCGCTGGCTATTGTTTTCTTTGGGGCGTGGGGTAAGGGCAGCCCGCGAGACTTTGGATCTCGTTGTCTAGGTTCGAATCCTAGCGCCCCAGCCAGAAGCCGCTGCAGAGCGGCTTTTTCCTTTTGGGGCGCCCGGCCGCCCGCATGGCGGCCACGGGGCGCCGGCGGCCGCGGCCGGCGCCCCGCTCATACGCCGGCCAGCCAGGCGCTGGGCCGGACCACCACTTCCCTGGGCCGCTCGCGCACCGCCTCCAGCACCACCAGCGACGTGTAGTCGTCCACCAGCTTTTCCTCCGGCGCAGCCGTTTCGATGAGGACGCCGATGCCGGCCACTTCCGCGTCGAACTCGCCCATCAAGTCCACCAGGCCCCGGGCGGTGCCGCCGGCTTTCATGAAGTCGTCGATGATGAGCACCCGGGAGCCCGCCGGGACGGCCCGGCGCGACAGCGACATGGTCTCAATCCGCTGCGCGGAGCCCGAGACGTAGTTCATCGTCACCACGGTGCCGTCGCCCAGGCGGCTGCTGCGGCGCACGATGGCCAGCGGCACGTTCAGCGCCCGGGCGGTCATCATGGCGATGGGGATGCCGCGGGTCTCCACCGTCACCACCACGTCCGGCTCCCGGTCGTAAAAGCGCGTCGCGAACAGCTCGCCGATTTGCGCCAAAAGCTGCGGCGCCGCCACGATGTCGTTCACGTACAGAAAGCCGCCGGGCAGGATGCGCTCCGGGTCGGACAGCGCCTCCACCAGGCCGCCCACCACCGCGCGCATTTGGGCGCCCGACAACAGCGGCGCGTAGCGCACGCCGCCCGCGGCGCCGGCGATGGTCTCCACCCGGCCCAGCTCCAGCCGGGCGAAGGTCTCCCGGATGATGGCGATGTCTTCGCTGAGGGTGGACTTGGCCGCGCCCAGCAGCTCGCTCAAATGGGTCAGTGTAATGGTCTGGTACGGGCGGTCTACGAGCAGTTTCGTCACCGCCGCGATGCGTGCGCTCCTTCGCAACGCCCGCGACCTCCCTCCGTTGCCTTCCGGGCGCATCCGGGAAGGCCGGTGCCGCCGGAACGCCTCGGTTTCGGCCGGGGCGTCAGCGGCCGCCCAGCTCCGCCGCGGCGATGGCCAGGTCGCCGGGCTTGTCCACGTCAAACCCGACCTCCGCGTGGGGCACCTCGATGACGGCGCCGTGGATGCCCAGCTTCTCCCGCACGATGCGCTCGATGTCCCCGGCCGAAAGCCGCCGGAGCAAGAAGTTGACGATGAAGCCGAGCCCGAGAATCCGGGCCATGCCGAGAGGGTCTTTGCGCAGCGCCACCACCCGGTCGAACAGGTAGCGGCGTTCGAGGACCATGTCCGGGTTGAGCAGCACGAAGTTGCCGCCGGTGAACTGCCCGTCCCGCAGGCCGACGTACGTGCGGCGCACGCCCGGGAAACGGGCTTCGCTGGTCTCCCGCCGGACCATGGGGTAGTACGCGTCCGGTTCCGGCGCGTCCGGGGGCGCGGACGCCCGCCGCTCCCGGCACCGCTGCAGGAACAGCTCCAGCGCTTCCACGGTGACCAGCGGAATGTCCGACGTCACCACCAGCAGGTGGCCCGTGTGGCCGGCGGCTTGCAGCGCCCGGGCGCCCCGCTCCAGGTTGTCCAGCATGGCGCCGCCGGGTTCAATCAACAGTTCGTCCTGCCGCACGTGGCCCCGCAGCCCCGCGGGCCCGACGACGCCCACGGCGCCCACCGACGGCGCGGCCCGCAGCACGTCCAGCACGTATTCGATCATCGGCCGCCCGCCGATGCGGATCAGCGCTTCGTACGGCGCGTCGTCCGCTTCCTTGAGGGGGCCGTCGTTGGGCGCGCCGGCCATCACCAGCGCCGCCACGGGGGAATAGACTCGTCCTTCGCTGCTCGTCACGGGCGCCGCCCCTTTTCCAAAATGCGGTGACCCCGGCCGATGAAGCGGCACGCCGCGACGAACAGACCGGGCCGGCGCAGGCGCCGGGCCAAGTCCGCCGCGTGGTCCTCGTCCTCGGCCAGACCGAATACGCTGGGGCCGCTGCCGCACATGACCGCGCCCACCGCTCCGCCCGCCGCCATTTGCCGCCCCAGCTGGCCCACCTCGGGATCCAGGCGGCG
>QGSR01000206.1 GCA_003387805.1 Bacillota bacterium
TCGACGCGCTGAAGGCGGCGGCTGCCGCCGTGGTTGGGCGGCGCCTGACCGGGGCGCTGGGGCGGGGGACGTTCCGGCGGAATGCCGCCGCGCAGGAGCCCCATCCGCGGACGGCGAAAGGATTCGGACACGATTTTCCAAGGAGGTGACGGCCCGTGTCCCATCGGGTCATCATCGTGGGCGGCGGTTTGGCGGGATCGGAAGCCGCGTGGCAGGCCGCCCACCTAGGCGTGGATGTGGAACTGTACGAGATGCGGCCCGAGCGGCGCACGCCCGTTCACCATACGCATTACCTGGCCGAGCTGGTGTGCACCAACTCGCTGGGATCCAAGCTGCCGGATACGGCCAGCGGCGTGCTGAAAAACGAAATGCGCCTTTTGGGCTCCATCATCATCGCGGCCGCCGACGCGCACGACGTGCCCGCGGGCGGCGCGCTGGCCGTGGACCGCGACTTGTTTGCCGCGGCCGTGAGTGAGGCGCTGCAGGCCCACCCGCGCATTACGATTCACCGCGAAGAAGTGACGGAGATTCCGACGGACGCGCCGGTGGTCATTGCCACGGGGCCGCTGACGTCGCCCGCGCTGGCCCAGGCGATCCAGGAGTTTACAGGCGAGTACGACTTGTACTTCTACGACGCGGCGTCGCCCATTATCGACGCGGACACCATTGACTGGGACAAAGGCTTCTGGGCGTCGCGCTACGGCCGGGGCGAGGGCGATGACTACTTCAACTGCCCGATGACGAAGGAAGAGTACGACGCGTTTTACGACGAGCTGATCAAGGCCGAGGTGCACCCGGGCCACCTCGAGGACGAGCTGAAGTTTTTCGAGGCGTGCATCCCGGTGGAGGACATCGCGGCCCGGGGACGGGACACGCTGCGGTTCGGGCCCATGAAGCCGGTGGGGCTGGTGGACCCCCGCACGGGCAAGCGCCCGTACGCGGTGGTGCAGCTGCGCCGGGAAAACCGGGCCGGCACGCTGTTCAACGTGGTGGGCTTCCAGACCCGCATGCGCTGGGGCGAGCAAAAGCGCCTTCTCCGCATGATCCCGGCGCTGGCCAACGCCGAAATCGTGCGCTACGGCGTCATGCACCGCAACACGTTCATCAACTCGCCGCGGGTGCTGCTGCCCACCTATCAGGTGAAGAAGGAGCCCCGGGTGTTTTTCGCGGGCCAGATCACCGGCGTGGAGGGCTACGTGGAGTCGGCCCAGGCCGGGCTGCTGGCGGGCATCAACGCGGCGCGGCTGGCCAAGGGCCAGGAGCCTTTGGTGCTGCCGGTGCAGACCATGATGGGCGCGCTGGCGGACTACATCACCAGCGCGGACCCCGAGCACTTCCAGCCCATGAACAGCAACTTCGGCCTGCTGCCGCCCCTGGACAATCCGCCCCGCGACAAGCGGGCCCGCCGGCAGCGCATGGCGGAGCTGGCGGTGGAGACGATGCGGCGGTTTATCGAGGAGCACGGCCTGACGCCGCCGCAGCCCGTCATCGGCGCGGCGGCCGCGGCCGAAGGCGGGGAGTAGGGGCACGGCCGAAGCCGAGGAGTGACGGCTGCGGCCAAAGGCGGGGAGTGACGGCCACGGCGGCCGGACGGCTTTACGCGCCGCCGGCCGCCAGTTTGCTGTACGCCACCGCGATGTCGGCAGCGACTTGGGCGTTGTTCACGACCAGGGCCACGTTGGCCGCCAGGCTGCGGCCGCCGCTGAGCTGTTTCACCCGCTCCAGCACGAAGGGGGTCACGGCTTTGCCGGCAATGCCCTGTTCCTCGGCTTCGCGCAGCGCCCGTTCAATGAGCCCCTCGATCTCCGCCCGCGGAATCTCCGCGTCGGCGGGGATGGGGTTGACGACGACCATGCCTTCCGGCAGGCCCAGCTGGTCTTGGCAGGCCATTTGCCGGGCGATTTCCTCGGCCGAGTCGGCGCGGTGCTCCAGCGCCAGGTCGGTTTCCCGGCTGTAAAACGAAGGGAATACGTCGGTACGGAAGCCGACGACGGCCACGGCCAAAGACTCGAGCACTTCCAGCGTGGCCGGCAGGTCGAGAAACGCCTTGGCGCCGCTGCACACCACGGTGACCCGGGCCATGGCGATGGCCCGCAGGTCCGCCGAGACGTCCAGGTGCCCCGTCCAGCCCCGGTGCACGCCGCCGATGCCGCCGGTGGCGAAGGTGCGGATGCCGGCCAAAGCGGCGATGGTGGACGTGGCCGAGACGGTGGTGCCGCCCGCGGCTTTCGTCACCAGCGCCCGCGCCAGGTCGCGGCGGCCTACTTTGACCGCGTCTTTGGCGGTGCCGAGGCGCTCGATTTCGCCAGCGCTCAGCCCGACCCGGATCTTGCCGTCCAGCAGCGCCGTCGTGGCCGGCACGGCGCCCCGCTGGCGAATGGTCTCTTCCACTTTTAGTGCGGTTTCGATGTTGGTCGGATGCGGCATGCCCTGGGCGATGATGCTGGATTCCAGCGCCACCACGGCCTGCCCGGCCGCGAGGGCCTCCTGGACTTCTTCCGTCAAGACCAACGGCACGGAATGGCTGCGTGCTGTCATGGGAATTCCTCCTTTTGGCGCGGGCCTTCGCCCCCGCGTCACGTCGCGCCCACGTGCTGGACCACCTTGGCCGCCCGGGCGTTGCCGGCGGCCAGCGCCTCGGCCAGCGGCCGCCCGGCCAGGTACGCGGCGAAAAAGCCCGCGTTGAACGCGTCGCCCGCGCCGGTCGTGTCGACGACGGGCACGTCCAAGGCCCTGGCGCGGGCCGTTTCCGCACCCGAGCGGGCCGCGGCGCCGTCTTTGTCCAGCTTGATGACGACTACGGGGAACAGCCGCCCGAGCCGGGCCAAGGCGGCCTCCAAGTCCAGCTCGTCACGGGGCTCGGCGGCGGCCGGGGCGTCACCGGTCCGGCGGCCTTCGTCCCGGGCGTCACCGGGCCGGCCGCTTTCGTCCCGGGCGGCCGCGGCCAGCACCGCCGCTTCGTGGCGGTTGGGCCAAATGATGGTGGCGCCCCGGCACCATTCCAGAAACAGCCGGGGGCCCGCGTCCCAAAAGTTGGCGTAGGACGCCGGATCGACGGCGATGGGGGCGCCCGCGGCCCGGGCCCGTTCCATGGCCGCCCGCGCCGCCGCCCGGGTCGTTTCCGCAAACAGCGCGTAGCCGGACACGAACAGGCCGCGCACGGGCCCGGGCCAGTGGCGGAGGACGTAGTCCGCATCCAGGTACAGATTGGCGCCGCGCTGCGGAAACATGGTCCGCTGGCCGCGATGGTCCACCAAAATGGCGATGGCGCCCGTGGGCACGCCGGGCAGCGGCTCCACCGCGGCCGTCAGGTTGGGCTCCCGGCGCAGCGCCTCCAGGGCCACGCGCCCCAGGGCGTCGCCGCCGATGCGGCCCATGAGCACCGTGGGCACGCCGAGGCGCGCCAAATTGACGGCCATGTTGGCGCCGGCGCCGCCCAAGCCGAGGCGGATGTGACTGTCGGTGTCCGATGCCGGGCGCACGGGGCCGTCGGGCTTGATGACGATGTCGGCCACGATGTCGCCGATGACGACGACGGGAGCGGATTGGGAGGCGATGGCGCCCACACCCTTTCCCCGTAAGGTTCGGCGGGCACGGGCGTCCTACCTGCACATCCATAGACGGCCCGACGTTTTCTTGAGCGGCCCGGCCCATTGGGGACCAAGGCCGACCGGCCAGGGCAGGGATCCTTTTTTCGGAAAGCGAATTGAAGGTGCATCGCGTGCGCAACGGGAGAGGGAGTGTCACCTTTGTCCCATCGTCCGGAAATTCAGGAAGCGTCGCCGGGTGTCGGCGCGGCCGGGGCCGGCCGGGGACCGGCGCCCGAGGTGCGGGCGTACGGGTTGTGGGAAAGCCCGCTGACGGCTTCCATGTTCGGCCGGGGCGTGGGTTTGGGCGACGTGCGGTTCGCCCGGCCGGCGCAACCGGCGCTATCACCGACATCGGCGCCATCGCCGACATCGGCGCCGGCGGGCTCGGCGGCCCGGTCGGCTGAGCAGGCGGCAGCGGACGGCGGCGGTCCCCGGCTCGTGTGGCTGGAAAGCCGGGCGGGGCGGGGCGGGCTCGTCCCCGGCGGCGGGGGCCGGGCGCCCCGGGGCGTCACCCCCCATCCCAACCGGCGGGCCCGGCCGGGGTACGGGCCGGCT
>QGSR01000207.1 GCA_003387805.1 Bacillota bacterium
CGCCGTCGGGCAGGACTCCTTCGAGCTCCGCGCCGTCGGCCAGAATTCGTTCGGACCGCACGCTTCGGTGCCGGTGACCGTGGTGGGGCGGTTCCCGACGGTATCGGTGGGCGAGCAGCTGCGGCTGTGGGGCCGGTGGGTGCAGCATCCGCAGTACGGGCGGCAGTTCGAGATGGCCGATTTTGCGGTGGTGGCGCCGTCGACCTTGGAGGGGATTCGGCGCTATCTGGGTTCAGGGCTCATTCGTGGCATCGGCCCGGCGCTGGCGGAGCGGCTCGTGCGGAAGTTCGGCGTGGACACGCTGCACGTGATCACGGAAACGCCGGAGCGTCTGCAGGAAGTGGAAGGCATCGGGCCGCGGCGGGCCGAGGCTATCGCCGAAGGCGTCCGGCGGCAGCAGGCCATCCAGCAGGTGATGGTTTTCCTGCAGGGGCACGGCATCAGCACGGCCTACGCGGCCCGCATTTACCGCATTTACGGTGACGATGCCGTTGCGAAGGTGCGGGCAAACCCGTACCGGCTGGCGACGGAGATTCCGGGCATCGGGTTCAAGACGGCGGACAAGATCGCCCGCTCGGTAGGGGTGGACAAAGACGCGCCGGTGCGGCTGGCGGCCGGGCTGGAGTTTGTGCTGCAGGATGCGGCCAGCCGCGGGCACGTGTGCGTGCCCCGGGACGAGCTGCTGAAACACGCGGCCGAGATTCTCGAGGCGGCCGAGGCCGAGCTGGACGGCGTGCTGGACAACTTGCTGGCGGAAAAGCGCCTGGTGGCCGAGGCGCCCCTGTCCGTAGGCGGCGCGGACGCGGACCCGGGTCCGAGCCCGAGCCCGAGCCCCCATGCCGGTGCCGGGTCCGCGGACCCGGGCCCGAGCCCCGGGCCGCCGCCCGGGCCCGGCGGCGAGCTGATTTACCTGCCGTGGCTGCACCGGGCGGAGGCGGGGCTGGCCGCCGGCCTGCGGCGCTTGCACGAGCAGTTTTTGCCGCTGCGGGTCGTGGGCGGAGACGTCCTGACCAAGCGCCTCATCGAGCAAAAAGAGCGGGAAACGGGACTGCGCCTCAGCGACGAGCAGCGGCGGGCGGTCATGGCCGCGCTGGAGCACGGCGTCTTCGTGCTGACGGGCGGGCCCGGCACCGGCAAGACGACAATTTTGCGCATGGTCCTGGCGTGCCTGGAGGAGATGGGCCAAAAGGTGGAGCTGGCGTGCCCCACGGGCCGGGCGGCCCAGCGGCTGCGGGAGGCGACGGGCAAGCCCGCCCGCACCATCCACCGGCTGCTGGAGTTCGGCAAGGGCGACGGCGAAGGCTTCCACTTTCAGCGCGACGAAAAGCGGCCGCTGGAGGCCGACGCGGTCATCATCGACGAGGCGTCCATGATCGACGTGCCGCTGGCGCATCACTTGGTGCGGGCCATTGCGCCGGGCACCCGCCTGATTTTGGTGGGCGACGTGGACCAGCTGCCGCCGGTGGGGCCGGGCTACCCGCTGCGGGACATCATCGATTCGGGCGTGGTGCCGGTGGCGCGGCTGACCCGCATTTTCCGCCAGGCGCAGCAAAGCCTTATCGTCAGCAACGCCCACCGTATTTTGCAAGGCGGGGAGTTGGCGCTCAACCGGTCGGACGGGGACTTCTTCCTGATAGAGAAGGAAGACCCGGAGGAAGTGGCGGAGACGGTGCGGGAGCTGGCGGTGCGCCGCGTGCCGGGGTTCATCAAAGGTGATCCCGTTGAAGACGTGCAGGTGCTGAGTCCGATGCGGCGGACGGTGACGGGGGTCGATTACCTGAACGAGGTGCTGCAGGCCAGCCTCAACCCGCCGTCCGAGGGCAAGCCGGAGCTGCGCATGGGCGGCTGGCGCCTGCGGGTGGGCGACAAGGTGATGCAAACGCGCAACAACTACGACAAGGCGGTATTCAACGGCGACGTGGGCCGGGTGGAGGACATCGACGAGGAAACGGGCGAGGTGTGGGTGCGGTTTCCGCAGCCCGAAGGGCCGGAGCTGGTGCGTTACGAGGCCGCCGAGGCCGACGAGCTGACGCTGGCGTACTGCATCACCGTGCACAAAAGCCAGGGGAGCGAGTATCCGGCGGTCATTTTGCCGCTGACGACGCAGCATTACATGATGCTGCAGCGCAACCTGCTCTACACCGCGGTGACGCGGGCCAAGCGGCTGGTGGTCATCGTGGGCAGCCGGCGGGCGCTGCTGATGGCGCTGGACGGCGTCAGCGACGAGCCGCGGCTCAGCCGGCTGGCCCAGCGGCTGCAAGGAATCGGGGTGGGGGAGATGGCTCGATGAGGGGGCCAAGCGGGCGCCCGGCTGCGCTGCTCGGGCATAAAGGGTTGGTCGTGCTCTTCGCCGTGCTCATCGTGCTGGCCGTGCCGGCGTGGAGCGGCCCGTGGGACGGCCCGTGGGACGGCCCGTGGAACGGCCCATGGATCGGCCCGGGGAGCGGCTGGTGGAGCGGTGCAGGCACGGCCCGTGCTCAAGGGCTGCAGTTCGGCGTGCACGTGGCGGGCGAGGCCGGATCGTTTTGGTGGCACCTGCCGTTGGCCGCCTCGCTGGGCGCAGGCATGGCGCCGCTGGAGTTTCGGTGGGATTTAGTGGAGCCCGTCCCGGGGCGGTTCGAGTGGGCCCGCTTCGACGCGGCCGTCGAAGCCGCGCGGGCCAGCGGCATGCGGCTCGTGGGGGTGCTGCATTACCCGGCCGGGCTGCCGCCGCTGTCGCGCATGTCCCGCCCGGGCTGGCCCAGCGCGCACGTGGACGACTGGGACTACTTCGTGGAGCGGGTGGCCTCCCGCTATGGCGGCGAGATTGAGGACTGGATCGTGGTGCGGGGGCGGGCGGGCCGGCGGGATCCGATCTTGGGCGCGGCGGAGGCGGATCTGGACGCGCAGCTGGTCCGGACCACCGCGGCCGCGCTGAAGCGCACCCAGCCCCGGGCGCGCCTTTTGGCGTCGGTGCCGGGGGCGGACTTGCGCTGGCTGGAAGTGTTCATGGCCCGGGGCGGCCTGGCGGAAGTGGACGGGCTGGCGCTGGAGGTGAACCGCTGGCCCGCGGGGCCCGAGGGGCTGGAACGGGTCATCGCCGACGTGCGGGCGCTGGCGGCGGCGGCGGGCGCGGCGCCGGAGCTGTGGGTGTGGCGGTTCGGATATCCAACCCACGCGGGCTTGTCGACGACGGACCCGAGGCGGCCCGGCGTCACCCCGGAGGAGCAGGCCGTGTACGTCGTGAAAACCCACGCGATATTGGCCTCGGCGGGCGTTTCGGCGGTGCTCTGGGACGAGCTGGTCGACGGGGGGCCGGACCCGGCGGATGCCCGGGCCAACTTCGGCTTGTACGAAAGCGTGGGGCGGGGAAAGCCCGCGGCCTTCGCGTACGCGACCATGACGCGGATGCTGGCGGATTTGCGATACGGGTGGGATGCAGCGGCGTGGGGTTGGGACGGTGTGCCCGGCGCCGAGGGAGGGGCCTCTGCCGCTGAGGAGGGGGTCCTGCTCGTCGAGGCGGGCGGCCCGGGCGCGCCGGGCGGCGCGGGTCCCGAGCCGGGCGCTGACGGCGCCGGGCCGGGTGCTGCGGGCACCGTCCTCGATGTCGAAGGCGCCGTCGACGGCGGCGCCGTGCTGGCCGGAACCGTCTTGTTCGACGCGAACGCGTTCCTGGCCGAGGCCCGGCGGCAGGGCGTTTACGTGCATGCGTACCCGTTTTCCGGCCGCGGCCGGCTGGTGGTCATCGTGTGGACGAGCCGCAGGCCGGGGCCGCAGCCGGGCGAGACGGTGCTGTGGCATCTAGACCGCCGGCCCGTCCGCGTGTACGATATGTTCGGAGAACGCCTGAACGAGTGGGCGCCGGCGGCGGCGCCGCTCTACATCGAATCGGCATTGGAGTTTTGACCTCGTGGCTTTGCTTTGGTTTCAGTTTCTCGCAAGCGCGCTGGTAGTGGTCGTTGCGGGCATCGGGCTGGTCCGCTTCAGCGACGTCATCGCGGAGAAAGGGCCCCTGGGCCGCGTGTGGGTCGGCGCGGTCCTTCTGGCCGGCGCGACGTCGCTGCCCGAGATGGCCACCAGCATCAGCGCGGGCTGGATGGGCTTTCCGGACATCGCCATCGGCAACGTATACGGCAGCAACACGTTCAACATTTTCATC